>JACPQF010000058.1 GCA_016190625.1 Chloroflexota bacterium
AATCCCACCCTCTCCGCCGAACCTCCGTCTCTGGAGAGGTCGCCTAGTTGGTCTATGGCGCTCGCTTGGAAAGCGAGTAGGCAGCAATGTCTCGTGGGTTCGAATCCCACCCTCTCCGCCATCGCCACCCCGCCTAGAGTTTTCTGCCCCTCTCCTCTTGGAGCCTCGCCTCCAGGTCGGCGCGGGTTTGGCCAGCCGCCCTCTTGCCCTCCTCGATTGCATCGAGGACCTGTGAGCGCGTCTCGTCCACGATGGTGCGGCTCCTGGCGGCCAGATCGTCGGCGCTCTCCTTGACCCGAGTTCCCAGCTCGTCGAAGCGGCCCCTTAGCTCTATCCCCTTTTCCCGCAGCTCCTCCCGTGTCTCCTCACCCGCCTGCGGCGCCAGCAAGAGTCCCAGCGCCGCGCCAATCAAGCCACCCAAAACGAGCCCGGCGAGAAATCCGCCGCCCTTCGTATCTCCAGACATAGTTTGCTACCTCCCGTTTTTTCTGCCAATCCCGGCAAGGACGCCGATGCCCTTTCGCACGCCATAGGCGAAGCTAATGCTCTTGATCAGCGGGCTCGCCACCTTATCGCCCACAAACGTGGCGGTGCCGCTGATGTTCTGCATGGTGCTTTGTGTGGTGGAGAGAATGGAGTCTGTTTTGGCTCGCACGTCCATCGCCACCTTGACGAGGATAGACACCAAGGCGATTACGACCACTGTCTGCACAAAAAAGAAGAGGGCGAGGACGATTATGGCGAGATCTCTCCAGTATTCGAGGCCCGTCATGGAGCCTTACCTCCCATCGTACTTGGCCCATTATAGCACAGTCCACGGAGAAGCTGCAACAAAGCCTGATCGTTTTTGACCGCCACCGGCTTCTCACCGGCATGTGAATTCATGGGACATGCTCACGAGTAGAAGGGCAGGAAAGATAGCAAATGGCTACTATTCACCAATTCATCCCGTTTTTCGCGGCAAGGTATTGCAAATTGCACCGAATAGTGCTATATTCGATGTAATCTCCATCGACATTCATGTTAGTTCATCAAACACGAAAGGGGTTGACTTGTGAAGCGAGCTAGCGGCAACGGGAAACTGGATCGGTTTAACCTCAATCAGATCTCGGACCGGGTAAAGTTCAGCATCGAGCAGACGGCAAGGATCTGCTCTGTTACAAGGCGCCAGCTCAGCTATTGGACCAAGAAGGGCATAATCGCCGGCGATAAAGGCTACAACCTCTCCGCCGTCGAGAAGGTGCTACTCATCAAGAAGCACCTGGATGCTGGCAATACCCTCAGGCAATCGGTCGCCCGCTCTGAGACTCTTCTCCGCGACCGAGAAGAGCAGAGAGCTGGCTTGGAAGCGCTTTCCGGCGACAGGGTCAAGGAAGCCCTATCCCAGCGGCTCGACGTCCTCGAGCAAGACCTCACCAAGATCCGCCGGGTTCTGCCTGTGCATACCGCGGTCGCCAGGCTCAATCGTGTTTGGTCCGGCCTCGCCGACCTGAATCTCGACGATCTGTTCAGCCAATCAGCGCAAAGCCAGCCCATCCACGAGACCATCCAGCGACTAGACGACGCCATCGGCAAGATCGAGGACATCGTCAAGGATCTCGAGGAAGTAAAGGCGGAGGGATAGTAATCGCCCTGGACCGGGGGCTTGAGGTCAGCCCCTCGCTGTTACGAATGGTCGCGACGGGAAGAATCTTGACCTTGTTTTCGCGTCCTGCCCGGAGAGCGGGAGCGCCACTCGGACAAGAGGCCGATAGGGACGACCACGAGCCCGGCGATAGCCACGAGGGCCGAGACTAGCACCAGAGCGCGCAGGATATCAAGGCGATTGGCGGGGGAAGAGCCAGGGACAGGGGGTAAGGCGGAGGCGCTGTCTACCTGTAGATATAGCAGGCTATCGAGAAATCTCGCTCCGTCGAAGCCGCCAGCCACGTAGGCTCTCCCATTCAGCAGCGTGGCCCCAAAGGCCATCCGCCCGCCGGGCAGGGGAATCCACTCTCGCCAATCGCCCAGGCTTCCGTCGGCATTCATGGGCGCCGCGTAGGTCTTCGCTGACGGCTGCTCTCCATCATAGCCTCCCAGGTAGTACAGGACTTCCCCGCTGACAAAGGCGGCTCCCCGGCTCAATGGCCGGGGAAGTGGCGGTTGCCTACTCCATTCGATCTCGCCAGCCGGCCCGAATGCTCCGAGATAAACGTCTTGGACCGGTCCCTTATCATTCTCGCCTCCCATAAGGTAAACGCGCCTGTCGGCGCTGGCGAGGGATTCGTAAGCCATCGACTGAGGAAGCGACCCCCAGTTCTGCCACATCCCTATCCCAAGGTCGGCGTCAACCACCGTTCTGTACACCTGATCACTGACCTTGCCGCCCTCGTCCCGGCCGCCAAAAATGAAAACGGTGGATCCCACGGCCAGCGCCGCCTGGCCACGCACCGCCACCGGCAAGAGGGTCGACGCCGATCGCCAAGGGCCCGTCGGCATCGCATTGGTGTCCTCAGTCGGGAAGATCGTTCTCATGGCAGACTGGCCGTTCGTTCCACCGATGACGACGAACATGCCGCCAACTCTTACTGTGGCATGTTCGGCCACGGACTGGGGAAGGTCGTAAGAGCTTGGCTGCCACCTATCCACGCTGCCGTCCGGTTGCAGCTGGGCGAGAACGACCTTATCTAGAGGGCCGCTCCCGATGTCCCCGCCGACGACGACGAGGTGGCTGAGGTCGCCGCTGGCCAACAGGGAGTGATAGGCAGTAGTGAAGGGGAGAGGAGACGCCGCCAGCCACGGCGACCCTGCGGCGGCGGTCGAAGCCAAGACGCTGGCCAAGGCGAGGCCGAGCGCCAAACAGGCCCCGACAATGTGCTTTGGAAAAAGCAGACGTACAAACATTCACGTTGAGACAACAGCGCTTAGGCTGCCAGGCATCGCCCTGCCGACGCGACGGGATACCGTTACGGGGCTGACAAGGGCAACATCGATTGCTGCCCTCCTTGCCTTTAGATTCCTCTTAGGAAGCAACCTCTGCGCTGCTGCACGACAGGTCCTGATCGGCCAGGTCGCTTTTTGGCAGCATATCTGCCAGAATCCGCTCCATGGCCATGGTATGGCTGCAAACGCCCCAGCCAGAGAAGAAGTGACAGGTGCAATGCCAGCGATTGTCCTTGTAGGTTAGCACGTAGTTGTCGTGCTCTCCTCGAAACTGGGCCACGAACTCGCTGATGCAGATGCGGTCTCGCTCCTGCGCATAGCGCTTGGCCTTCTGAATTTTTCCGATCATGCTCGAATTCATTGCCTGCCTCCGTTTCTAGGTTGTGGCTGGACTCCTAAAAACACTGGTCCCCAGAGAACAACAAAGGCACTAAGGGGTAATCAACCTCAGTGCCTTTCCAAGATCTATAGATGATTGACGGTTCTCTGCTCAATTCGGGTTCCTCACTGAGCATGAATAGGACTGCTTCACGACCATATTATAACCTTGATCGCCCATTAGGTCAACTTGCTTAAGATTATGATAGCATAGAGAGACCGCGCTGTAAAGCCCGCCAGGCCACAAATCGCAAGTCAGGCTTTGACAGCCTCAGGGGTAATCGCGGTATAATAGCTCCACCAAATCCGGTCGGGGAGAGTGAAAGGTGAAAGTAACCGAGATCATGAACGCGGATGTGGTGTCTGTCCGGCGAGATACGCCGGTTGGCGATATCGCTAGGACCCTCGTGGAGAAAGACCTCACCGGCGTGCCAGTTGTAGACGAGGCAGGCAAGGTGATCGGCCTCGTCTGCGACAAGGACCTGATCGTGCGCGACGCCAAGCTTCACTTTCCAACCTACATCGCGCTGCTCGACAGCATTCTCGTCCTCGGCGGAACCAAGCATTTCGAAGAAGAGCTGCGCAAGTTTCTCGCCACCACCGCCGCCGAGATAATGGACCGGGACCCCAAGGTCGTGACCCCGGAGAGCGAGATCAGCGACGTCGCTACGCTGATGGTGGAAGAGGATGCTAACCCGGTGCCCGTCGTGCAGGGCCAGAGGCTAGTGGGAATCATCAGCCGGGCTGACCTCGTGCGGCTCCTGGTGCGTGAGATCGAGCAGAAGTGAACCTCGTATTCCTCGGCCCCTTCGGGCTCAGGCCCAAGGCGACGATGAGCGCCAGAGCCGTTCCGCTGGCTGAGGCCCTCGCCCGAAGGGGCCACGCCGTCACCATAGTGGTCCCGCCTTACGATTATCCCGCCGACTCCGGCCGGGAGGAGTACATTGGCTCCGTCCACATCCTAAACGTCAGCATTCCACCGAAGATACCCGGTCTGTGGTACTTCGTCGTGACCTGGCGTCTCCTGCGCCTTACCCTTGACTTGCGACCGGATGTGGTGCACGCCTTCAAGCCAAAGGGCTTTGCCGGGCTGGCAGCCGCGGTTCTCCACCTGCTAGGTCTGCTGGGACTCTCGAGGGCTAGAGTGGTCGTCGACACCGACGATTGGGAAGGTGCGGGGGGCTGGAATGACGTCCCGGGCTACAACCGGGCCATGCGGCTATTCTTCCCTCTGCAGGAGAAATGGGTTCTGCGGCAGGCCAACGCTGTCACCGTCGCCAGTCGGTCTCTGGCGGAGATGGTAGCCGCCATCCGCAGGACACAGGACAACGTCTTCTACCTTCCGAATGGCATCCGGGCGAGGCCCGGATCGCCAGGCTTGCCGCCGGTTGGTACGGCATCAGGTCATGGTAGACATCCGACCGTGCTCCTTTACACCCGCTTTTTTGAGTACAAAGTCGCCAGAGCGTTGGACGTGCTGGAAAGAGTTGCCGCCAGTGTCCCGGAGGTGAGGCTGCTGGTGGTAGGCAAAGGTCTGTTCGGCGAGGAGACGGAGATGGCCCGCCTGGCGAAGGAAATGGGCCTGACGTCAAAGGTGGTTCAGACCGGATGGGTGGGTGCGGCAGATTTGTCCGCCTGTTTTGCGGCGGCTGACGTCGCCATTTACCCGTTCGACGACACGCTTATCAACCGCACCAAGTGCTCCGTGAAGCTTCTCGAGCTGCTCGGCGCCGGCCTACCGGTGGTCGCCGACCGGGTGGGACAGAACACCGAGTACATCGAAGATGGGAAGAGTGGGATGCTGGTCGCTCCGGGGGACGTCGAGGCGATGGCCAGCGCCGTGGGAGAGTTGCTCCAAAACCGAGAGACGGCCCGCGCCATGGGTTGCTGCGCCCGGAAACGGGTCGCGGCCGAGTTCAACTGGGAGAAATGGTCCGTGGAGGCCGAGCGAGCCTACGAGAGGGCGATGGCCAGGGAGCCGAGATCCCGGGTCGTACTAGCCTGGCTGCCGGTGTCTCTCTGGATGGGAGCCATCTTCTTTCTATCCTCTCAGTCGGCGCTCCCCCACCTGCCCGAGCCTTTTCTCCAGACCTTTACCGCCAAGCTCATTCATCTAAGCGAGTACGCTGTGCTGGCGCTTCTCCTGTTTAGAGCTTTCCGAGTGGCATCGTTCGTCTCCGGCCGCCTCCGCCTGGCCTTGATCTTCTCGATTTTGGTCTCCGCCCTCTACGCCGCTTCCGACGAGTTCCACCAATCGTTCACGCCTAACCGCCATCCCGCGGTCGTGGACGTCCTGATCGACCTATGCGGAGCGTCTCTGGCTCTCGGTGTGACTCTATGGAGCCAACGACCTATCCATAGGCGAATCGGTCGCCAGAGCGGCTAGACTGACGTAGGGGCGAATCCTGCCGCCGAAGGATTCGCCCCCGACGACATGTTCGAAATCGGTTCTGCACCGATTTGAAATCTGATGGCTATCGGCTGACCGCCGGCTACGGCGCTACCGGCGACAGAACCGTTCCGGCGTACATTCCCGCCTCTATGGAGACGTCGCCGCCGTTGGCCACAGTCGCTTGCCCGGCGCGCGCCCAGGGGACCTCGACCTTCCATTGCTGGATGACGGCGCGTTGCAGGCGGATAGCGTAGTGGCTGCCCATGTCTTCCACGCGGGAGGTAGGAAGGCCGTACAGGGCCAGCCAGTCGCCGGCGGAGTAATACTTGTCGCGAATGGCCGGATTGGCCTCGAGTAGGGTCAGTCTATCCCGAACTATCTGGTCCCAGCCTTTACCCTGGTCGAAATCCGGGCCGAGCGGTTTGGGGGTGGAGCGAACCACCCGCAGCCAGTCATCCTTACCTGCCTTGTGCATCTCGTCGAACACGTTGACGAAAGCGACCCTGCCGCTGTCAGGGCGCCACTGAAGGATGGCCTTCTGGAACACCTGGGTGACGAATCCGTCCCACACGAAGCGCTGGGAGGCAGGGAACCCCAGCCTGTCAACTCCTCCCAGTCGCTGGAACTCGTCCCAGAAGCGCGCCACCTGGTCGTTGGTGACGGAGAAGCCGCGACCTCCCGAGCCAGTCTGGGTATAGAAGCGGCCGTTGGGCAGGCCGAAGTCGGCGGCGACCGAGCCGCTCGAAGAGGTGGACACCAGCGCGGAGGCCTTATACCGGTCAGAGTACTGCTTGGTCATGGCCAGATACTTGTCGCCGTAGGTCACGCTGGGCTCGATCTGGGTGCCCTCCACCCACTCGTTCCACGAGGTGATGATGATCCAATCGGGCTGGCTACTGATGGCGGCGTTGAAGGTGGCGCTGTAAAACGCACCGTCCTCGCGCGAGCGAATGAAGGCGTCCGGCCTTCCCGTTCCCATGTCGTCGTAGCCCGGCATAACCGTAGCCACCCAGAGCTTACCGGTGCCGTTTTGCGAGTTATAGTTCCGTATCCGGTTGGACCAGTCCTTGAGAGTGTAGTTGACGTCTGTCGACCAGGCGATGCTGTAGAGATGATGGCCGTCAAACACGCTTTGATAGGAGATATCGGTCCCCTCCGCTATCCACACCGTCGACCTCCCTGGGTCCACCTGTTGGCGGATGGCGTCCCAGGCCTGCAGGGCGGTCTGGCCCGGCGCCGTGGGGACGGACCTTAGCGCCCAGAAGAAGATCACCGGCTTTCCGCCGAGTTTCAGGAAATTGGGATTGCTTCCATGAGTGGAGATAACGTAGCGGAGGCCGTCGACTATGGCCTGCTGGCTGCCCATAAACGGCGAGTTGGTCTCGAACACTATTCCCGCCCGAAAAGGCGTGCCTTGGGAGAGCGATAGCATGGTGGCGAGGTTGCTATCGGTCTGGTTGCCCCTGCCAAGCCAGGCGCTGACGAAGGCGTCGATGCCCGAAGAGCGGGCCTGGCCGATGTGGCGGGCGATGGTGTTCCTGTCGGCGGAAACGTACTTCACGGCGGGCATGTCGGACACGATCGAGGGAGACCATGTATTCATGTCGAACCAGGGATAGTAGTAGGCGAGAACGAGCCTATCGGCCGGAGCCTGTCCCACCTCGGCCCGCACCGGCTGGCTCAGGGGAAGGATTGGCAGAAAGGCAATGAGAAGAACGAGAAGACGGCAGATTCGCATAGGGTTTTCCCTCCAGGATCGGAACATCGGTTTCCAGATGGGCCGATTGTATGCCAGTTCGGCCGGGGAGGCAATAGGAATTAGGTTCGGTTACCTTTGGGCTAGTTCGTGGATTTGCAGGACGCGTCGTGAATCAAGAGTCTGTAGGGGCGAGCGGCCGCTCGCCCCTACGCAAGGAGCATCCAATCGACGGTAGCCGGCAATCGCGTCAGCGGCGCCGGTGGAGGGTGACGGGCTGTTCCGCCAGGCGGACGATGGTATCGGGGTCATAGTAGCCGCGGGCGGTCACGTTGGGATAGACGAGACAGCGTGGGGAAAGAAGGGTGCCGGGCATGGTGACCGAGTTGCAGCCGGTTTCGGCGTGGTCACCCAGGATGGCGCCGAACTTCTTCAGCCCTGTGTCGTAGCGCTTTCCTGCGACCACCACCTCCACGTTGGTTTCGACCATTTTCAGATTGGCCAGCTTGGTGCCCGCGCCCAGATTGACGCCGTTCCCCAATACGCTGTCGCCGACGTAGGCGAAATGCGCCGCCTTGGCCTCGTCGAAAAGGATGGAGTTCTTCACTTCAGTCGTATGGCCGACCACGCCGCCGTTCCCGACGATGACGTTTCCTCTTATGTAGGCCCCCTGCCGGATCTCCGCTCGGGCGCCGATGAGGGCCGGACCCTTGATCATGGCGCCGGGCTCCACGATCGTGCCTTCGCCGATGAAGATGTCCTCCCCTTGGACATAGGCGCCCGCCAACACCGAGCCGGCGATCAGAATCCGCCTGCCCTGACCCAGCCGGTCTATCGTGCCCTTGATGTAGCTCCGGATCTTCGTGAGCACTTCCCACACATGCTCGACATCCTCGAAGATGGCGGCGTGCTCGAAATCGGCCAAGTCGAAAAAGTCAGACGGCCTCAGCATGGATGCTCTCCTTTCGCGCCGGGACGATGAGTATCTCGCCAAACAGCGACTCCTGATAGATCTCCACCTCCCTGGCCTTGACAAGCTCCAATACCGACAGCAGGCTAACTACTAGGGCCTCACGGGTGGGACAGTCGGCGACGAAAGCGTGAAAAGTGATCATCTGACCCGCAGCAAGCCTGGCGCGGAGCATCTCGATGCGCTCGCCCACAGTCACCTTTCGTCGCTCGACAGGAGGCACCTCCTCGCCTCGCCTCGGCTGGAGCAACCGCATAAAGGCCCGCTGCAGCTCCGGCAAGGCAAGCTCCAGCGGGGCTGGCCTAGCTTCCAGTTTCGGCGGCGGCGCCGACCGGGGATAGCCCCGCAACCCGCTCTCGTCTCTCGCCCGGAGAAACCGGCTGGCTTCTCTGAACTTCCTGTACTCCTCGATCATCTGGGTGAGATCGTCGCCGGCATCGCCGTCTTCGGGCTGCTCCTGAGCCGGCGGTCTGGGCAGCAGGCTGGCGGATTTGATGAGAAGCAGCTTGGCGCCGATCACCAGGAAATCAGCCAGTGCCGCCAGGTCGATCTGCTCCGCCGACCTGACGTGCTCCATATACTGCTCGGTAACTTCGACGAGAGAGAGGGCGGTGATATCGAGCTGCTTCTTCTCGATCAGGTGCAGCAGCAACTCGAGGGGACCCTGAAAGACGGGGAGTTGAACTTGAAACATCGCTACTCCCGGGAAGGTCGCAAGCCCTGACAACGAAATGGCTGCATTACGTAGGGGCGAACGGCCGTTCGCCCCTACGGTCTGCGATGCCAAGGTGATCATTAGCACACATTCCGCCGGCTCTTCTTAGCGGACCTCGAGGGCGGCGGGCAGCGGCCGGCCGACGGCCTCGGCCACGGGCGCCAGCTTGGCCATGAGAGCGCCGAAGCTTTCAAAGGTCAGCGACTGCGCGCCGTCCTTCAGAGCCTGGTCGGGACTGGGATGGACTTCCACGATGATCCCGTCCGCGCCGGCGGCCACGCTGGCCAGCGCGAGGGGCGCCACCAGATACCACTTGCCCGTCCCGTGGCTCGGGTCGGCGACGATCGGCAGATGGCTCAGCTTCTTGATGACCGGGATGGCGCTGACGTCCATGGTGTTGCGGGTGTAGGTCTCGAACGTCCTGATCCCCCGTTCGCAGAGGATAAGCCTGTTGTTACCCTGAGACAGAATGTATTCGGCCGAAAGCAGCCATTCTTGAATGGTCGCCGACATCCCCCGCTTGAGCATCACCGGTTTCCCGCTCCTGCCGGCCTCCTCGAGCAGGATGAAGTTCTGCATGTTGCGCGTCCCGATCTGGAGAACGTCGGCGTACCTGGCGACCAACTCCACGTCTTGGGGCGCCATGACTTCGGTGATGAACGGCAGCCCGGTCTGCCCGCGCGCTTCGGCGAGGATCTTCAGTCCTTCCTCGCCCAGTCCCCGAAATGTGTAAGGGGAGGTGCTGGGCTTGAAGGCGCCGCCTCGCAGTACGTTGGCGCCAGCAGCTTTGACCGCGCGGGCGGTCCGGAGGAGCTGCTCCTCGGATTCGACGGCACAGGGACCGGCCATAACAACCAGACGGTCGCCGCCGATCTCGACGTCGCCTACCTTCACTACAGTGTCGTAGGGTTTGAACTCGCGACTGGACAGTTTATAGGGCCGGGAGATAGGGATGACGTCGTCGACGCCGGGCATCATCTCCAGCATCTCTCGCAGCTCGGGGTAGGTCGAACCGACCACGCCGATCACCGTTCGCTCCGTGCCCTGAGACAGATGGCCTGATAAGCCAAGCTCCTTCAGGCGGTCGAGAACGCTGCCGATTTCTTCCTCTTTCGAGTCACTCCTCATTACTACAATCATCACCATGACCTCCTGCCTTAGCTAGTTCGTGATGCCAGGTCCGGACGCAGGCTTCTGGCTCCCTTGATATAGACGTGCACTATTTCATCCTGGCGCTTATTCGTATTGTAGTGGATAAGCACCCTCACACACTTCTGGAGACTGCCGGGCACCGCCATCTCGTGGCCGCAGAGAATGGGCACCTCCGTCCAGCCCAGCATCCGGGCGGCAACCGCCGGAAACTCCGCATTGAGGTCCGGAGTGGTGGTCAAGCAGACGCTAGCTATATCGGTGGAGTCCAGATCGTTGGCGTCGATCACCGTTCGCAGAAGCTTGGTAGTGGCGGCCAAAATCGCCTCTCTGGTGTTATCCTCTGCGGTGGTAGCTCCCCGTATCCCCCGGCACCACATGCGTCCTCCCTTTCCTGAAGCTCCATGTCGGGCTTCCTAGCTCTTGATTTGTTTGGCGAACCGGACGAGGGCATCCTGCCTACCATGCGGCGGCGCCTGTTCAACCAGATCAATGATAGCGCTCCCCACAACGGCGGCATCGGCCAAACCGGCCAGGGCCCGAACGTGCTCCCTGGTGGCGATGCCAAAGCCGACGGCCAGCGGCAGGTCCGTCCTCGAACGCACGCGCTGGAGAAACTCGGGCAGACTGGTCGATAGCTCTCGTCGCGCTCCCGTGACGCCCGTCAGGCTGACGCAGTAGACGAAGCCGCTTCCCATCTGGGCCACCTTGTCGATCCGCTCCCCGGTGCTGGTAGGAGCGAGGAGGAAGACGAGGTCCAGGCCTCGACGCTGACAGCACTGCCGCAGATCTTCCGCCTCATCCGGTGGTAGGTCAGGGATGATTAGTCCGTCGACGCCGGCTTCCTCACAGGCGCCGCAGAAGCGGTCCAGACCATAGGAGAAGATGGGGTTGTAATAGCCCATAAACAGAACCGGTACTGTGACGCCCGCTGCCCTCACCCGGGCGGCCACGTCGAGACAGGTGTCGACAGTTACCCCGTTCAGAAGCGCCTGATGGCTAGCCCGCTGAATGGTAGTGCCGTCCGCCAGCGGGTCGCTGAATGGCACCCCCAGCTCGATCAGGTCGGCGCCGCCCGACACCAGACCTGACACCAGGGGGACCGTGCTGGCGACGTCGGGATAGCCCACCGTCAGATAGGCCACCAGTCCGGTGCAATTGTCGGCTCTCAGTTGGGCGAATTTATCCGCAATCCTGCTCAAATCGAAGTCCTTTCCTAAGGCCTGGCATCCACCTTCAAGTCTGGTATGATACCACGCGATAAAGCGCCAGGCAATACTATCACCGGTGGGCGTCGGACGAGTGTTCGTGCCATGACTTCGCGCCGCGAAGACGTTGCTGTCAACGGATTCGGGGAACGGATTGCACGGATTCCAGTGACGTCAGGCGAAGTCTTCGCCCCCCTCAGTTCTTGTTTCAGCCAGCCACGCTGCCTTTCATCCGTTCAATCCGATCCCGAAATCCGTTGACAGCAGTTCCTGGCTAGCCAGCATCTACAAGGTCACTCCCAGCGCCGAGGCCACGGTGTGCATGTCCTTGTCTCCCCTGCCGCTCAGGTTCACGATCACGACCGTCTCGGCGGGCAGGGTAGCGGCAAAGCGAGCGGCAAAGGCGATGGCGTGAGCCGGCTCGAGGGCCGGAATTATTCCCTCTGTCTGGCAGAGGAGCTTGAAGCCCTCCAGCGCCTCGACATCGGTGACCGAGACGTATCTGGCCCGCTCCGTGTCTCGCAGGTAGCTGTGCTCGGGGCCGACGCCGGGATAGTCCAGCCCGGCGGAGATGCTGTGGGTCTCGATCACCTGTCCCCACTCGTCCTGTAGGAGATAGGATTTCGAGCCGTGCAGGACGCCCACCCGCCCGGCGCAGAGCGTGGCCGCGTGCTTGGTCGTATCCAGGCCCAGACCGCCGGCCTCGACGCCGATCAGCTTGACCCCAGCGTCGTCGATGAACGGATGAAAGATGCCCATGGCATTGCTGCCTCCGCCTACGCAGGCGACGATATAATCGGGCAGCCGGCCCACCGTCGTCAGTACCTGTTGCCTTGCCTCCCGGCCGATGATGGACTGGAAGTCCCGCACGATGGCCGGATAAGGGTGGGGACCCACCACGCTCCCAATGACGTAGTAGGTCGTTTCCACGTTGGTCACCCAGTCCCGCATCGCCTCGTTGATCGCATCCTTGAGGGTCCGGCTACCACTGGTCACCGATTTCACCTCGGCGCCGAGCAGCTTCATGCGGAACACGTTGAGGGACTGGCGATGGATGTCCTCCTCCCCCATGTAGATGACGCAATCGAGGCCCAGCATAGCGCAGGCGGTAGCCGTGGCGACGCCGTGCTGGCCGGCGCCCGTTTCGGCGATGGCTCTCTTCTTCCCCATCCTCATGGCTAGAAGGACCTGGGCCAGCGCGTTGTTGATCTTGTGGGCGCCGGTGTGGGCAAGGTCCTCTCTCTTGAGATATAGGCGCGCTCCCCCACAGCGCTCGCTTAGCTTGCTGGCGAAGTAGAGGGGCGTGGGACGGCCCACGTAATCCTTGAGCAAGGATGAGAGCTCTTGCTGGAAACCGGCGTCGGCAGTGATCTGCCCGTACATGGTCTCGAGCTCCGTCAGGGCGGGCATCAGGGTCTCCGGCACGAACTTGCCCCCGAACGGCCCGTAATGCCCCCCCGCATCCGGGAGTCCCAACGCCTCTGCGGTTTCTCTCAGTCTGACCTGCGGCCGGTCGCCGCTTGTCGGTCCTGCTGCGCTCATTCCTCTCTCCTCGCCGCGGCCACAAAAGCCTTGATCTTCTCTCGATCTTTTACCCCGTTGGTCTCCACCCCGCTCGACACGTCGACGCCCCAGGGCTTCACCAGCCGGCAGGCCGTCTCGACGCTGTCCGGATTAAGTCCCCCAGCCAGTATCACCGGCAGCGTCCCCGACAGCTCTCCCAGCGATTCCCAGTCCAACTGCTTCCCCGCGCCGCCGTGGAAACCATCGACCAGCGGCTCGACGAGAATGGCCAGCTTGCTTGTCTCCAACTTCGTCCACTCCCGCTCCAGCCCCGCCACCAGCTCGCTGGCGGAGTAGTTGGCGGCCAGCTTCACGGCCTTGATCAGCGGCAGTTCGATCTGGCGACAGAAATCCCACGACTCGTCACCGCTCAGTTGCACGTAGTCGAGCCCGCAGGCTCTGGCCGTTTCGTTTATCCGGGCCGGACTTTCATTCACGAACACGCCCACGAGCCCAACCCTGTCCCTCAATCCCTCCGCGTCCAGGCGGGTGGCTATCTCCCGCGCTTTCTCGGTAGCTATCCTTCTTCGACTCGGCGCCAGGACGAGGCCCACGTAGTCGGCTCCAGCCTCGACCGCCCAGACGGCTTGCTGGGCCTCCATGATACCACAGATCTTCACCCTCAACAAAGAAGCTCCCTCATCTTGGCGGCTACGTCGCCCGCGGTTACCAGAGACTCGCCGACCAGCATGGCGCTCACGTCCCATTCGGCGAGCAAACGAACATCCTCCTTGGTGTGAATCCCGCTCTCCGACACCAATACTCTATCCGCCGGTATCAGCCGGGAGAGCTCTCGCGTCGTGTTGATGTCGACCTTGAAAGTGCGGAGGTCCCGGTTGTTTAGGCCGACGATCCGGGCGCCCGCGGCGAGGGCTCGCTCGACCTCGCTCCGATCGTGGGCTTCCACCAGGCACTGCATCCCCAGGTCTGCCGCCAGGCCGAGGAGATCGCGAAGGCGATCGTCGGCCAGGATGGCGACGATCAGAAGGATGGCGTCAGCACCCCTGGCCCGCGCCTCGTAGACCTGATAGGGATCGAGCAGAAAATCCTTGCGAAGCAGGGGAATAGGCGCGCCACCCGCGTCCTCGACGCCCAGGCGAGCCTCCTCCAGAAAGTGAAGTTCGCCTTGAAAGAAGCGCCGCTCGGTTAGCACGGAGATGGCCGACGCGCCGTTGGCAGCGTAGGTTTTGGCCAGATCGCGAGGTTTGAGACCGGGGCAGAGCAGGCCTTTGGAGGGCGAGGCCTTCTTGATCTCGGCGATCAGCCTCACGCCCCCGGCCCTCAACGCCGCCTCGAAGTCGAGAGCCGGCAACCGCTTCTCTATCGCCCGTTCCAGTGCGGCCAACGGCTCGGTCTCCCTGACGACGGCCAGTTCCAGCCGCTTCGCCGCCACGATCTCGTCGAGGATCATCTCATTGCCCCAGGCTCTGGCTCAGGTCCGCCAGGGCAGCCAGTTTTTCCGAAGCAAGGCCCTTGTCGATTACCTCGCCAGCAAGGTCGATTCCCTCCTGCAACGAGCTCACTCTATCGCCGGCCAC
The DNA here is from genome assembly GCA_016190625.1 of Chloroflexota bacterium. GTDB lineage: Bacteria > Chloroflexota > Dehalococcoidia > JACPQF01 > JACPQF01 > JACPQF01. Next base: position 14,532 of record JACPQF010000058.1, read on the forward strand.
CAGGGCAGCCGCGGCGTTGAGGAGGACGATATCGCGGCAGGGGCCTCCCTGGCCTCCGAGAACCGCGCGTATGATGGCCGCGCTTTCGGCAAGAGATCCCCCTTCTATCCTGCCGAGGCTCGCTCGCTGGAGGCCAAAGTCCTCCGGCGAAATCCGGTAATAGCAGAGATCATCATCGCGAACCTCACAGACGATCGTGCGATCGCTGAGAGAGATCTCGTCCATACCGTCTTCGCCATGAACGACGAGGGCATGGCGGCAGCCGAGCGCGCTCAGGGCCGCAGCCATCTTGTCCACCAGTCTGCCATCGGCCACGCCAAGCACCTGCGATTGGGCTCCCGCGGGATTGGTCAACGGGCCGAGGATGTTGAACACGGTTCGGATGCCGATCTCCTTCCGCGGACCGGCGGCATGCTTCATCGCCGGGTGAAACACGGGCGCGAACATGAAGCCGAAACCCACCCGCTCGAGGCAGGTTTTCACGCCTGCTGGTCCGAGGTCGATCTTCACCCCCAGGGACTCGAGGACGTCGGCGCTGCCGCAGCGGCTCGACGCCGCCCGGTTGCCGTGCTTGGCCACCGTGAGGCCCGCCCCCGCCACCACAAACGCGGCCGCCGTGGAGACGTTGAAAGCCCCCGCGCCATCGCCCCCCGTGCCACAGGTGTCGACCACCTCGGCAGCGATTTCCACTCTCGCCGCCTTGGCTCTCATGACGCCGGCCAGCCCCGCTATTTCCTCCACCGTTTCGCCCTTGATCCGCAGGGCGGTGATGAAGGCGGCTATCTGGGCAGGGGTGGCCTCGCCGCTCATGATCTCCTCCATCGACTGCGCTGCCTGCTCCCGTGACAGCGAGTCGCCCGAAACCAGAGACGCGATCGCTTCCCTGATCATTTCAGCTCTCCCTTCTGCCTGCCAAATGCGCCGGCTTGGCGAGGAAATTGCGCAAGAGGTCTTTGCCCGACCGGGTCAATATCGATTCCGGATGGAACTGCACTCCCTCGACGTCCACTTCCCGGTGGCGCACCCCCATGATGAGACCGTTGTCCGTCCAGGCCGTAACCTCGAGGCAAAGGGGAAGGGTATCTCTCAAAATGACGAGCGAATGGTATCTGGTGGCCTCGAAGGGGCTAGGAAGGCCGGCGAACACGCCCTTGCCATTGTGGTGAATCATAGATGTCTTGCCATGCATGATCTCGGGGGCTCTGGCCACCACGCCGCCGAAGGTATGGCCGATGCATTGATGGCCGAGGCAGACGCCGAGGATCGGCAGCTTTCCGGCAAAGTGCCCGATCACTTCGTTGGATATTCCGGCGTTAACAGGGTTGGACGGTCCGGGAGAGACGACAATTCGCTCGGGCGCCAGGGCCTCGATGTCGGCGATGCTCACCCGATCGTTTCTCACCACCTTGACATAAGCGCCCAACTCGCAGAGATACTGGTAAAGGTTATAGGTAAAACTGTCATAATTGTCTATGAGCAGGAGCATGGCATTTCTCCTCAGTGCGACAGGGCCTGGCGGCGCTCGGCCTCGGCGATGGCTCTCATCAAGGCGCGGGCCTTGTTCAAGGTCTCCTGATACTCGTTGGCGGGAACGCTGTCGGCGACGATGCCACCGCCAGCCTGAACATAGGCTACGCCGTCTTTGAGAACGATGGTGCGTATGGTGATGGCGGTGTCCAGATTACCCGAGAAGCTGAAATAGCCCACGGCGCCGGCATAGGGTCCGCGCTTATCCGGCTCCAATTCGGCGATGATCTCCATGGCCCGGATCTTCGGCGCGCCCGATACGGTGCCGGCGGGAAAACAGGCGCTCAGCGCGTCGAAGGGGGTCAGGTCTGCTCGCAGCCGGCCGTTGACGTGAGACACCAGATGCATGACGTGAGAGTAGCGCTCTACGTCCATGATCTGGGTCGGCGCCACCGTACCCGGCTCGCTGACCCGACCGACGTCATTCCGGCCGAGGTCGAGGAGCATGATGTGCT
>JACPQF010000054.1 GCA_016190625.1 Chloroflexota bacterium
AACGGTTCAGACTCTGCGGGTTCCTTGGATCTGGTACAATACTATCGGGACTGAGGAACCTACCGAGATCTTGATCATACTGCCGGGCGCCCATCTCGTACAACTTAATGTAACTGTCATACCATTGTTCAGTGTAGCGGAAGGGGTTGAGCACAGTGCCCGTGGATAAGCGCAGGTTGCCGTAGGCGTCGTAACTGTATGTGGCTATTAAGGTGCCGTTGGCGTCTACGACGCCGGTGACGCTGCCGAGGCCGTCGCGGAGGAAGTAATAGGCGTTACCCTGGGCGTCCACCATCCCGATGGGGCCAAGGCCATAGACGTAGACGTAGTTGGAATCCGAGATGAGCAGCGGCAGCCCAAGGTTGACGTCCCAGACCATCGGGCTGTTGGTGGCGCCCCCTGAGACGGCTTTGCCCACCCGCAGCCCATCGCCATTATAGGTGTAGGTGGAAGTTATGCCTCCCACCATGGCCTGAGTGAGCCAGTCGGCGTAGTCGTAGCTAAAGGTGTCGGAGCCGCGGCCCGTCAGGTTGCCGTTGTCATCCCAAGTATACGTCGTAGCGTTAACCTGCGCAAGGCGGGTGTCGTTGGTATAGGTATAGACGGTTGTTCCTGAGCCATCAACCATGGTGGCCCGGTTGCCGCTGCTGCCGGCGAAGGCGTAGCTGACCGTCGAGCCGTCGGCGAAGGTCTCGTCTTTCAGCCAGTAGGCCTCGTTGTAGATGTAGATTCTCGTCCCCGCTAGCTCCTCTATCTTCGTCCGGTTGCCTACGCTATCGAGCGTGTAGGTGTAGGCCGAGTAGGTGGTTATGGCCGAGGTGTTCGATAGATTGGTCAGCCGGTTGGCGTTATCGAAGCCGTAGCTGACCTGCACATTGTTGGGCAGGGTCGAGGTGATCACTCTGCTGGCGTCGTCGTAGCCGTAGCTCGTGGCCCGCCCCTGCCAGTCGGTTAAGCCCGTGAGACGGTTGGCCGCATCGAAGGTGTAGGTCACCACTTTGCTAGAATTGATGGTCAGGCGGTCGCGGTTTCCCGCACCGTCATAGTGATAGGCCACCACGTTATTCCCGGGATGGGTGATGGTGATCGGGCGGCTCACGGCGTCGTATTCGTAGGTGGTCGTGCCCGTGCTGTCCACCATGCTCGTGCGGTTCCCCACGTCGTCGTAGCCGTACACCACGTTGCTGACCGGGTAGGTGATAGTCAGGAGCCTCCCTATCGGGTCGTAGCCGAAGCTGGTGGTGTTGCCCTTGGGGTCGGTGAGACTGGTCTGCCGCCCGGCGGCGTCGTAGGCCGAGACCCACTTCTTCCCCAGCAGGTCGGTGGCCGTGATGGGACGATTGAGCTTGTCATAGTCGTAGGACAGGAACTTCTGGCTGGTGAGGTTGCCGTTGGCATCGTAGCCGTAATTGGTGGCCTGGGTGGAGCCGTCGATCTGTTGGGCGACCGAGGTCAGCCAGTCCTCGGCGTTTCGCCCGTACTCCGTCAGGTTGTTGTTGGCATCCCAAGTTTTGGTGACCACCCCGTGCCCGCCGAGGTCGTAGCGGAAAGACTGGACCTGGTTCAGCGGGTTGGTGACGGTCAGCATCCGCCCCACGGCGTCGTAATCGAAGCTGGTGGTCTGGGAGCGAGGGTCCGTGGTAGAGGTGTTGCGACCTACTGTGTCAAAGGCGAAGGCCTGCCTCTTGCCGAGGCCGTTGGTTACGCCCGTCAGGTTGCCGTAGCTGTTGTAGTCGAAAGCGGTGGTGTACCCCAGAGAGTTGGTTATGACGGCCAGTTCCCCGTAGGCGTTGGGCCCGAAGTTCGTCACCTCGTTCAGGGCGTTCGTCAAGGAAACGAGATTGCCCAGGCCGTCGTAACTGTAGCTGGTGGTTCGCCCCAGCGCATGGGTCTTAGCGGATAGGTCGTTGAGGGCCGTGTAGGTGTAGACCGAGGTCTTTCCCAGGGCGTCCGTAACGCGGGTCGTGTTACCTCTGGCGTCGTATGTGAACAGGGTTGAATAGTCCAACTGGTTGGTTGCGGTGAGGACCTTGTTGTTGGAATCGAAGTGGTAGGACGAGTAGTTGCCGTAGGCGTCCTGGATATCGGAGGTGCGAAAGCTCGTATCGTAGAAATAGGTCGTGCTGTTGCCCCGGGGGTCGGTGACGGTGGTCTGGCCAGCCGAAGGGGAGTTGTAGGCGAAGGTGGTGGTGTAGGCTCCGCCCACCGTCTGCGTCACCACCCGGTTGGCAGTGTCATACTGGTTGGCAAAGAGCACCTGTCCGGCATTATCCGTCCCCGAGAGAAGGCGGTGGTTGTCGTAGGTATACTGGGTAACATAGCCGACGGTGTCGATCACAGCGATGAGGTCGCCGGCCGCGCCGTAGCCGTATTGCACGGTGCGCCCCGCCGGATCGGTGACCTGGCTGATCCGGTTGTCGAGATTGTAGGTGAAAGTTATCGACCGGCCGCCCGGGTCAGTGACGGTGTTCAGCAGGCCGGAAGAGTAACTAAGGGTGGTGGTGATATTGTTGCGGTCCCCAATGCTCTGGAGGGCGCCGCCGCCAGTGGGAAACTGATACCTTATCTGGCCCTTGGTAGCCAGGGTGTAACTGCCGTCCCCATTCTCGGTCAGGGTGTCGAAGTTGCCGGGTGGCGAGGTGAAGCTTCCTCCTGACTTTACAAAGCGGGCCGTGCCGCCCGAGCCGTAGCGGACGATGGCCGTTGGCGTTATCTCCGTCGATAGCTTCATCTCGTACCCGTGAATCCAGCGGTAGCCCAGGGTGCCAGTGTAGGTGGACATGGAGTTGTAGGAGCGGGCCAAGTCTACCGGCGCGCCCCTGCCGGGAAGCGAGAGGTCGGTGGCGGCCAGGGTCTCCGCCCCGGTGGAGGTATCCACGGGCTGGCCTATGTGCACGCTCGGGTAGCAGTCGCAGTTCTCCTCGACCAGGTTGGCTCCCACGTTGTCGAAGGCCACCCAGCCGCTGCCGCCGCCCATGTTTCGTAGCAGCTCTATCTTAACATTCTGCCCTGCCCATTGGCTCACGTCGATCCAGTAGCGCTGCCAGGAAGTCGGGGAGGCCCAGGCTGGGAAGGTCGACAGAGGGGGCGTCGAAGTTATGGTTCAGGGGAACGGGAGAGGTTGCCCCCGATGGGGTGGGAGTGGCCACGGCCTGCGCTGCCGGCGATTGAACGGGTGGATTGATGGCTTTGGCCTGTGGCGGCTCAGAGGCAGGCGCCTGGCCCGCGGCGCCATCCCCAGTGGAGACGCTGGCCTGCCTAGGGGTGCCCGATCTTCCCTCCGGCGGGCCCAGCCGCGCCTCCGCCAGACGCTTAAACAGGGAAGCATCTTGGCGGGATAACTGCCACCCGTCCTGCTTTGGTTCCGGCTGCGTCGAGGCTTCGACGCTGGATTGGGGCAAGCCACCCATTCCTTCCCACAGAAGAAGCAGAACCAGGAGCGCGTGCAAGAGCGTGAAACCCGCGGATTCATCCTTGTCTTCATCGACGATTCCTCCCTCTGTGTCGTCTTCAACACGAAACCATTGACTCCCGCTGCGGCAGACATAAGGACGTTGGTCGGGCTTCACCGGACCAGCCGGGGTCGCGTCGATTCCTGGCGTGGGCGCCAGTCGTCCTGGACCCACAACAGGCCGGGGCACGACCCCTGGCGTGGCAAACAGCACGGGGCTGCGAGGTAGGTGGGTGGAGCGATGGAAGGGGGCTGCGCGGCTGCGAAATGGCCACATCAGTGGCAAACGAGCCAGCGGCTTACCTACGTGTTCAGGAATCGCCCTGTAGTTTGGTTGTCCTACATTACACTGTACCACATGATACGTGAGGCGTCAAGCCCACGAACGGGTGATCGCGAAACTACAACCACCGCTTCTCCCAAACCATGCCACGTCGCCTTCGGCGGGGCACCAAACTTGCATAAGGGCAACAAGGAGTAGGCTTTCACAGGAACGAACTTGAAAGCCACTCTGGGAGGCGGTGAACAGTTTGGGCAAGACCATCGGCATTCGCACCGCGCTTTTGTCAAGCGCGCTTTTTCTTTTCCTCTTCTCAGCGTCCTGCGCGTCTCTTAGCAAGGCCACACTTGACTACAAGTTCCGCGAAGGAGACGTGTCGCGACATACATATCAAACCACGCAAAAGGGCAGCGTCACCATCGACGGCGAGTCAGAGGATTTCAGCCTCCAGATGGCCAACACCGTCAGACAGAAGGTCCATAAGGTCGACGATCAGGGAGTCGCCACCATTGACGCACGCTTTGAAGATCCCACGCTAACTATCAGCGGCGAGGAAATCCCTATTCCCGAAGTGGAACAGTCTCGCATCACCTACGAGATGAGCGGTGACGGTTCGATCCAGAACGTGCGGGGAACGCACGGACTCGCCGGTCCCCTCGGCGAGCGGCAATTCGACCCGGGTCAGATCTTCCAGCTCCAAGGGCCAATATTCCGCGAGGGAAGCATACGGAAGGGCGACAAGTGGCAGCAGACCGTGACCATACCCATGCCGGGCCTCGACAACGTTCAAGCGACCATCGACTACACTTACATGGGCAGGGAAAGCGTAAACGGTAAGGACGCCGCCAAGATCGGCTTCTCCTTCGACACTGGTATAGATGCAACCAACACAGAGTCCGGCGAGGTCCTCAGGCTGGTAGGCCGGGAGCAATTGCAGGGCATAGTGTTTTTCGGACTCAAGGTTGGCAAGACCATCAAAGCATCCGGCAGCGGACCCCTTGAGCTATCGCTTAGAACACCCAGCGAGGGGGGAGGAGAGGATCTCGAGCGAATAAAGGTCGATATCAACATAGATTTCAACTGGGAGGCGCAGGACTAGCGAAGCAATAAATCAAGGCTGAACGCTCACAAAGCGGCGCCCAACGGATGTTCCTGAGGTCAGGGATCTGGCACAATTCTTGCATTTCAGTCTACACTTTACGTACGCCAGCCCAAGAACCTAAAACACTCGAAAGGAGTTTCACGACATGATGGAATCGAGCGAACAGGAACTCAACTTTGAGCAATCATTGCCTGTGCTGGCAGTCGCAGAGAGCTTCAAATGCCGACGATGCTGGCACATGTTTCCCACCGACGGTCTGGCTTACAAGCAGTGCCCGACCTGCGGTCGGCTGAACAGACTAGGCGAAGACGAAATCCTTCTGACGCCTATTCAAAGGCATTAGCCAGCGCAACCCAACCAGGCCTACCGGAACATCCCCATGATGTTCGGCAGGCGGCCCGACGAGATCTGTTTCATCATCTTGCGCATCTGGTTGAACTGATTGAGAAGCTGGTTTACGTCGGCCGGCGTGGTGCCGCTGCCACGAGAGATGCGGCGCCGCCGGCTGCCGTCGATTATTGCGGGGTTTCGTCTCTCCTCAGGCGTCATGGAGAAGATGATGGCCTCGATGCGCTTCAATTGCCGGTCGTCGGTTGCTTCCGTGGGAAGCTTCTTGCCGAGGGAAGAAAAGCCCGGTATCATTTCGACAAGCTGACTGAGAGGACCCATCTTCTTGACCTGTTGGAGCTGAGACAGAAAGTCCGCCAGATCGAAGTTAGCGCTTCGGAGCTTTTTCTCCAAAGCCTTCGCCTGTTCCTGATCGACGTTCGCCTGAGCCTTCTCGATGAGGCTCAATACGTCGCCCATCCCGAGAATACGCGAGGCCATTCGGTCGGGGTAGAACGGCTCCAGCGCGTCGAGCTTCTCGCCGGTTCCCAAGAGCTTGATGGGCACACCGGTAACCGACTTGACAGAGAGAGCCGCTCCTCCACGGGCGTCGCCGTCGGCCTTGGTGAGGATGAGGCCGGTGAGGCCCACTTGGCCGTTGAACTCCTGCGCTGCCTTCACCGCATCCTGCCCGGTCATGGCGTCGGCAATGAGCAGAACCTCGTGCGGCTTCATTCTGCCCCTAATTGCCACCAATTCCTGCATCATGGCCTCGTCGATGTGCAAACGCCCCGCCGTGTCGAGAATGAGGTGACTGGCGCCGATCTCCCGAGCCCGCCGAAGCGCATTGTTGCAGATATCCGCCGGCTTGGCCTTATCTTCGCTGTAGACCGGTATATCCAGTTGCTTGCCCAAGGTGATCAATTGAGTGATAGCCGCTGGCCTATACACATCGGCCGCCACCATGAGGGGCTTGTGGCCCGCCTTTCGCAGGTGGAGGGCCAGCTTAGCGGCCGTGGTAGTCTTGCCCGAGCCCTGAAGGCCCACCAGCATGACCACGGTCGGTGGCTGGGAGGCGTTCTCCAGCCGGCTCTGCCCGCCGCCGAGCACGTTCACTAGCTCCTCGTTCACCACTTTGACGACCTGCTGTGCAGGCGTCAGGCTCTTCAAGACCTCGACGCCGACGGCCTTCTCCCGGACCCGGCCGACGAAGTCCTTCACCACCTTGAAGTTGACGTCCGCTTCGAGCAGAGCCAGGCGAACCTCGCGAAGAGCCTCCTCGACGTCCTTCTCGGTTAGCTTCCCCTTGTTGTTTAGCTTGGCAAATACTCGCTGTAGCTTGTCTGAAAGGCTTTCAAACATCATCTTCCTCGCTAGTCCTATTCTACCTGAGCTCCGCCGTCTCGGTCAAGCAAGCAACTGAGCTGAGGAAGACGGCGATTAGCCCGAGATCGCTCGCTTGACGGGCGTCGGTCGAGAAGATAGAATAAGCACACTTCAGGCGCTGGAGGACGTGGTCGTGTTAGAATCACCGCTGTCGGGCATCACCATCCTTGATTTGACCCATTACGTCGCCGGACCCTACTGCACAAAACTGCTTGCCGGCCTGGGCGCCGAGGTTATCAAAATCGAAAAACCGGGGACCGGAGATGGCGCACGTCGCCTCGGGCGTTTTTTCCAGGATGACCCGCACCTTGAGAAGAGCACCCTCTTCCTCTACCTCAACACTAACAAGAAGGGCGTTACTCTCAACCTCAAATCGGCGACGGGCGTCCGGATCTTCAAAGATCTGGTGAAGCAGGCTGACGTCGTCGTAGAAAGCTTCAGTCCTCACGTCATGCCATCTTTGGGGCTGGACTACGATTCGCTCAACGCGATCAAGCCAGACCTGCTGATGACCTCGATCTCCAACTTCGGCCAGACCGGCCCTTACCGTGACTACCTCCTTACCGAGATGCTCGGCCTTGCCGTCGGCGGCCTGATGTCTATAACGGGCGACCCCGAGCGGGCGCCGTTGAAACTGGGCGCCAAACTAGCTCAATATATCACCGGTCTGCACGGCTACATGGTCACTATGATGGCCATCCATTGCCGGGATAACACCGGCATTGGCCAGCATGCGGACGTTTCCGTCATGGAATCAGTCTCGTCCATCCTCGACGTTACGCCGATGTGGGCCTCTTATCAGAACGCAGTGCGGCCGAGGGCGGGAAATCGCCACACGGGCGCCTATCCCTTCTGTATCTTGTTCTGCCGCGATGGCTACGCTGGTATCATGGCCGAAAGCCCCAAGCACTGGGAAACATTCTGCAAGTCGATTCTCAAGAAGCCGGAGCTCACTACGGACCCCCGCTTTGCAACCTCCCACGCCCGTCTGCAAAACCCTGACGAGCTGGACGCCATAATGCTCGAGTGGACGATGGAGCACGACAAGGAGGAGATTTACCACACCGGGCAGGCGCTGGGCTTGCCCTTTGGCTATGTCGCCACCTTCGAGGATGTCATCAAATCGCCCCAGCTCAGGGCGCGAGAGTTCTTCGAGGAGGTCGACCATCCTTTCGTGGGCAAGGCCCTCTACCCCGGCCGTCCCTTCAAGATGAGTGGGGCGCTCTGGGAACCTTTGTCCAGGGCGCCACTGCTGGGAGAACACAATGAAGAGGTATTCGGTCGCCTCGGCCTCACCCAGCAGGACCTCGTCAAGCTCAGAGAGCAGAACGTGACTTAGACACGGGGGAGAAGATGTTGCCGCTCACCGGCCTACGCGTCATAGATGCCACCTCCATTTGGAGTGGACCTTTCTGCGCTAAGCAGCTCGCAGATTTTGGCGCCGAGGTGATCAAGGTAGAATCGGCCAGGCATATGGACATAGTTCGCGGAATGGCCAATCCTCCCTTGGGGTCTGGCGTATACCCGGATAGAGATCCTGGCCCGCGACCTTGGAATCGCGCCGGCATGTTTAACGCCCTCAACACCAGCAAGCTGTCGCTTAGCCTCGACCTCACCACGCCTGAGGGAGTCGCCACCTTGAAACGGCTGGCCAAGGTCAGCGACGTTGTACTCGACAACTTCCGAGCGAATGTTATGGAGCGCTTCGGTCTGGGCTATGCGGCCCTGCGGGAGGTTAACCCCTCCATTATTGTCATCTCCATGTCTGCCAACGGCATGAGTGGACCGGAGCGAGATTACGGCGCCTTCGGCGCCACCCTAGAGCAGACCACCGGTATGGCCTGGCTCACCGGCTATGGTCCCAACGATGCTCCCTACCGGGGTGGGGTTAATTACCCTGATCCGGTGGCGGGAGTTCACGCCGTCGGCGCCATCCTCGCCGCTCTGCGCTACCGCCGCGAGACCGGCAAGGGTCAGTTCATCGATCTGTCCCAGCGGGAGACTGCCGCCTGCCTGGTAGGTGAAGCGATCCTCGATTTCACCCTCAACGGCAGGATCGCCGAGCGCGTGGGGAACCGGCATCAATCCCTGGCGCCCCACGGGTGTTACCGCTGCAAGGGCGATGAGAACTGGGTAACCATTGCCATCGGCAGCGACGAGCAGTGGAGGCGGTTTGCCGAAGCCATTGGTCCTTCCTTAGGAAGGACTGAATGGACCCAGGACGAGCGGTTTCGCACGGTCACCGGCCGCTGGCAGAATCAGGATGAGTTGGACCGGCTGGTGGAGTCTTGGACTAGCGGGCAAGACCACATCGAAGTCATGCATCTGCTGCAGAAGGCCGGCGTTCCGGCTGCCCCGGTGCACAATAACGTCGAGCTGTTGGCGGACCCCCACCTGGTGGCCCGCGGGTTCTGGGAATGGTCCAACCATCCGGACGCCGGACGCCATCGCTACTACGGCCCCGCAGTTAAGCTGTCGGAGACGCCGGGGTCGATTCGCAGCCATAGCCCCTGCCTCGGCGAGCACAATGACTACATACTACGGGAGATCCTCGGCCTCTCCGACGACGAACTGCGGGAACTGGACGCCAAAGGCATTACCAACAACGATCCTCGCTCTCTGTTGCCGGGAGCCAGGTAGGTATCAGCGGTGAGCAATCAGCTTTCAGGAATAGGTCATGCGGGAGCATACCTTACGGGCCTTCCCCATCTTGGTTACCGCCCAAGCTGTAAGTTTGCAGCTAGTGGTGGTATTCCCTCCTCATTCCCTCTGTGGTATCATGATCCAAGGAGCGCGTGTCCAGGAGGTTGGAAGTGGAAACGAAACTGAAAATGATCTATTGGAAAAGCGAGAAATTTTGGGTTGGCAAGCTGCTTGAGCACCCGGAAATCATGACTCAAGGCGAGACGCTCGAGGAGCTCGAGGAGAATATGAGGGAAGCGTACTTGCTAATGGCGTTAGACGATGTCCCTGATGACCACGAGATCAAGGAGCTAGCTCTCACCGTATGAAATGGTCTCGCTCAAGGCGTCTGCTGCATCCTCAAATGAGTCATTAATCCCCAAACGACTGTTCGTGTATCTGGTTCGCTGTCTGTGCAATTTAGATCCTTAGCGAGCCACGGAACGCCCTAGCGGCATAGTAAGACTCCGCACCGTTGTGATACACGAAGACGTGGTCGAAACGGCGATCACAGAAGAGGGCGCCGCCGAGTTTCCTGATATCAGAAGGTGTTTTCACCCAGCTCGACGTTTTCGTATCGAAATCTCCAAGTTTCTGCAACTCTCGATATTGCTCTTCCGTCAAAATCTCAATGCCCATGGCATCTGCCATCCCAATAGCGCTGTCTTTTGGCTTATGTTCTTTTCTTGACTCCAGCGCTTCACGGTCGTAACAAACGTTTCTGCGGCCTTCAGGACTTTCCGCCGAACAATCATAAAAAATGTATTCGCCCGCCTTTGTATCATGACCAACAATATCCGGTTCACCGCCGGTTCTTTCCATTTCATTGAGCGACCACAGTTTTTCAGCGTTGGCTTCTCCCAGACGGCGGGATACTTTAGCCCATTCAAGACC
>JACPQF010000053.1 GCA_016190625.1 Chloroflexota bacterium
GGCTTTCGGAGGAGATAGTGGTGACCCCCCTTGAGCCGGAGGCCATAGAGGAGATGGCGAGAGGCATTCTCGGCGGCGCAGTGGCCACAGACCTGGCCTCCCTCCTGAACGCTCGCGCTGGGGGGACGCCCCTTTTCGTCGAGGCTCTCATTGCTGCCCTCAAAGACTCCGGCCGTCTTGTCTATCGAAATGGGGTCTGGCAACTCGCTGGCGAACGAGCCATTGGCGTACCGCGGAGCATCAAGCGTCTCATCCTCGAGCGCCTCTCAAGGCTAGTTCCTGCCGAGCGCCGCGTCCTCGACCTGATTGCCGGCTTCTGCTGCATAATGAATCCCTATAGTGGAGAGGCGGGGATACTGGAGAGGGGGAACGTTGCGAAACTGGATGAGTGTGGTCGTTTCCGACGAGCAGAATTGGTTAGCCAAATACCTCGACTCCCTAGAGTCACCGGTCGAGAAAGCAAAATGGCGCAGCCATGCGGATGAATTTCGGAGCGTCAAGGGAAGAGATACTTGAAAAGCTGATGGCAGAGGCTCAAGCGGTCTGGGGACCAGCGCGAGCGGAGGCCGACGGTCAAACCATTCTCAACGCCGCGAAAGCCATTTGGCGGCTGCTCCAGCATCCCCTCGATCTCACAGACGAGATGGCGGAGCAAAGATGACGGAGCCGTACGAGTTCACTGTCGCCGAAGGCGCGGCGCTCATCGCTAGCAAACGGATCTCTCCGGTGGAGCTGACGAAATCCCTACTCCGCAGGATCGAGGGGCTCGAGCCCGATCTCCTTGCGTGGGTAACAGTCGACCGCGAGGGAGCCTTGGCAGCGGCGCGACAGCGCGAGGCGGAACTGGCACGAGGGGAAAGGCCCATCGGGCCTCTTCATGGCGTGCCGCTCGGCGTCAAGGACATCATCTTCGTCGCCGGCCTGTCATGCACCGCCGGCTTCCCCCCGTTCGCCAACTACGTTCCTGCCGACGATGCGGCCTGCGTGAGCCGCCTGCGTCACGCTGGCGCCACTATCCTCGGCAAGACCGTCACCACCCAATTCGCTCTCACCGACCCGCCGTGCACTAGAAACCCGTGGCACCCCGGTCGCACCCCGGGTGGGTCCAGCAGCGGATCGGCAGCAGCCGTGGCGGCGCGCATGGTGCCAGCCGCACTGGGCACTCAGACCGGTGGCTCGACTCTTCGTCCGGCAGCCTACTGCGGCTGCGTCGGCTTCAAGCCCAGCTTCGACCGCATAAGCCGGCAGGGGATCTTTCCTCTGGCCTGGTCCCTGGACCATGTCGGTATCATCGCACGCGCTGTCGAGGACGCTGCTTTGATCTTCAACTGCATGGCCGATGGATCGGGGTCGGGCGCCCGAGCGCTGATCCCTGACCCCCGCCCCCTGACCCCCAAGCTAGGCATCTTGATGGATCTTGTCGAACGGTCTCGGCCAGCGGTGCGCGATAATCTGCTCAACGACGCCCGGCGTTTGGAGGCTGAGGGGGCAAACGTGGCCGAGGTACGGCTGCCCGCCGGCCTGTCGCTGATCCTCGCCGTGCACCACATTACTTTGTCCACCGAGGCTGGCGCCGTGCACGCGGGCTTGCTGGGCGCCTACGCCGACTCCTACGCTCCCGGCCTCCGCTCCTATGTCGAGGTAGGGCAACTCATCCCCGGCGCCGCTTACCTTCACGCTCAACGGCTTCGACGCAAGATAGGCAAACAGATCGATGAGATTCTGGCGAAATACGACTGCTTTGTGATGCCTACGGCCTCGAACGTGGCGCCGGACCGCAGCACTACCGGCGACGCATCCTTTGCATCTCTCTGCTCCCTTTTCGGGCTGCCGGCCATCAGTCTCCCGACAGGCCTGAGCGCGGAAAGGCTTCCTCTGGCCGTCCAACTGGTAGCATCCCGCTTCCGCGAGGACACCCTGCTTCGGACGGCGGCATGGTGTGAGAATATCTTTGGAGGGCTGGCTTCTCCCGTTTGATCGAGCGATCGTGCGGCCATCTGTTCTTGCTATTGAGGAGGCATGAGCTATGTCAGTCGACCTGGTTTTGAGGAACTGCAGAATCGTCAACCACGACGAGACCACGGAGGGCGGAATCGCCGTCCACGACGGGAAGATCGTGGCGATAGGGGCGGATGGTCTTCTGCCCAAAGGAACTAGAGAGATAGACGCCAAGGGACGATTTGTTTTGCCCGGGCTGGTCGACCCCCACGTGCATTTGGCAGCACCTTCCTGGCCCCTCGCCGAAGGCATCCGCACGGCCACTGCTGCGGCTGCCGCCGGAGGCGTGACCACGATCATGCATCTGATGGCCTGGCCGGGGAGCCTAGCCGAAGGTGTGGAGAAGACCGTTAGGAATTATCAGGCCCACGCCTACGTGGACGGCACGGTCCAGGCAGCCATAATGAAGGCGGAGCATGTTACGGAGATCCCTATAGTTGCAAAGCTCGGCGTCACATCGTTCAAGTTTGCCCTACCCTATCGGGGCGAAGAAGCGGTTTCACCGCTTGTGGGAGTAGACGACGGTCTCGTTTTTTCCGCCTTCGAGGAAATCGCCAAGCTTGGCTACCCCGCAAATGCCAAGGTGCACGCCGAGAATGTCGAGATCTTCTGGGCGCGAAAGGAGAAGCTCATCAAGCAGGGAACAGATGACTATCACTGGCACGACGCAAGGCCAAACTACTGTGAGGCAGAGGCCATGCTGCGGTCGATCTACTTCGCCAAGGTCACCGGATGTCCCCTCTACATTCTCCATATGACCATTCGCGAGGGGGTTGACATCGTTCGGAAAGCCAAGGGCAAGGGCGTGAACGTCGTGGTCGAGACCTGTCCACAGTACCTTGTCCTCACCCGATTCGACGTCGATAGGGTCTTGGGCAAGGTAAATCCTCCGCTGCGAGGGAAGGAGGACAACGAGGCACTGTGGCGGGGGATCCAAGAGGGAGTAATCGAATTCCTCGGATCCGACGATTGTCCCTGCGCTAAGAAGCACAAGACCGATTTCTGGACGGCAAACGTGGGTATCGCCGGTGTTGAGACGCTCCTACCTGTGATGCTGAGCGAGGGCGTTAACAAGGGCCGTATCAGCCTCGAGCAGCTCGTAAAGATCGCGAGCTATAACCCGGCCCGCTATTTCGGCATCGCGCCCCGAAAGGGAGTCATCAAAGTAGGGTCGGATGCCGACCTGACAATGGTAGATCTCGACAAGGAGGCCGAGGTCAGCATTGAGCGACTGCACTACATCAGCGACTACACGCCCTTTGAAGGCTGGCGGCTAAAAGGGTGGCCGGTGCTAACCATTCTGAGGGGCAGCATCATCGCCGAGGACGGAGAAGTAGTCGGCAGAAGAGGCGGCGGCCGGTTTATTCCCTCGGTCGTCCCTGCCAACGCCTAGCACCCTCGATTGTCTATTTCCCCCGATGGTGCTGGCGGGTCTTATCACTTGACACTGGCAGTTTTCAATGTGTACTATTGGCTCATGTGCCGATGCAAACCCATCACAGGCGGATGCCCGGCGCGCTGGACTCTAGCGCTCTATCACCATCAGAACTGGAGAAGGACGCCCGGAGAGCGTTCTGTTCTATCCATTGCGATGCTGCAAACAGTCGGATAAAGGAGGTCGAGGCTTGGATTTTCGCCTAGATCATGAAGACGAAGTGTTCCGAAAGGAGGTTAGGCACTTTCTCGATAGAGAGCTGCCATCTGACTGGCTCGGCATGAGCGTCAGTTGGGCGGGGTATGGGGCTTCCAGCGGGGAGCTCGAAGGGGAAGCACGCAGTTCCTTTTACAAGAAGCTGGTCGAAAGAGGATGGCCGACCATGGCCTGGCCAAAGGAATATGGAGGCCAGGGCGCCAGCTACACTCATCAATACGTCTACAATGACGAGATGTCCTATCGAGGTGCCCCCGGAAGCGGGGGAATGGCAGTTACTCACATAGGTCCTGCCATCATGGTTCATGGTAGCGAGGAGCACAAGAAGAAGTTTCTCGGCGGGATTAGCCGGGGCGAAATAACCTTTGCCCAAGGCTTCTCCGAACCCGGCGCTGGCTCGGACCTGGCTGCAGTGACGACCAAGGCGGTGAGAGATGGAGACGATTGGGTCATCAACGGCCAGAAGACGTTTACTACTGGAGCCCATCACGCGGACTACATCTGGCTGTTGGCTCGCACCAATCCCAACGTACCCAAGCACAAGGGTCTGAGTATGTTCATCTTCCCCATGAACACAGCGGGCATCACCGCCCGTCCTTATCCTAACATCTGCGATATTTTGTCGTTTAACGACGTCTATCTGGATAACGTACGGGTGCCCAAGGACGCCTTGGTAGGGGAGGAGAATCAGGGTTGGTATCAAGCCATGACCGGGCTGGACTTCGAGCGGTCGGGCGTGGCCAGGTTTGCCGGCTGCCGGCGGGCCCTTGAACTCCTCGTCCGCTACATGAAGGAGACGCGATGGAACGGGAGCTACCTATCCGAGGACCCGCGACATCGCGACCAGCTCGCCGAGTTGGCAGTTGAAGTCGAGATAGGTCGTCTCATGGCCTTGCGGATAATCTGGATGCAGACCAATCGAATGCCCGTGAGCAATGCCTCTTCGGTGTCCAAGCTCTTCGGCAGTGAGCTTGCTCAGCGTCTTTCCCGAATAGGCGGCGACATCATGGGTCCCTTCGGCACCTTGAGGAAGGATTCCAAGTGGGCGCCTTTGAGAGGATTCTTCGAGATTGCCTATCGCAACTCCGTATCCGCCACCCTCGGTGCCGGAACCTCGGAGGTTCAGCGTAATATTCTCGCCCAGCGGGGGCTGGGATTGCCGAGATAGAAGAGGGCTTATTCGGCCGCATCAATTGGCAAAGTCGGCTGCTTGGCCGCGGACTTCAAGTGTTCCGCTGCGCGGGGGCATGGAACGTGCTGAAAAACGACGAGCCCAAATCCGTGAATCGACATGAGCGTCCACATCCAAACTGACTACTCTTCCCGGCTTTACCGTCGTGGCGTAGGCATCGATTACTCGCCTATTTCCCTTGGCAAACCCCCGCAAGTAGACCGATTCAGTCCTTCCCTTGGAAGGATACGACAGAAAGCCAAGCTGCTTTGCCTTTTCCTTGGCCTCCTCGACCAGCCTCGGTTCATGAGCTTTATCTAGCCACTGCCTTGCCGTCTCCGGAGTCCGCCTTAGGCGGATTGGTATCCCAGAATGGCTCGCAGTCCCTCATCCGGGCGCAGAGTGGCAAAATCGTCGCAACACTCACCACCAAGAGCACTGAGAAGAGAAAAAGGCTTCGGTCATCTCACCATGTTTCAGCCCTTTGGCCGATTTCTTCACAGGCAACGTCTGCTCTACCAACATCCCTATGCCCAGCCGCCGATAGAGCTCCAAGAACAGTCCGACCCCTGCCCACGGCGTGACTTCTTCGTCATGCCTCCCGTGTAGTCGTCGATGGCCAGATACTTCTTGATATTGTCGCGAGCCACGGCTCTCCGTCCACCCCCTTAGTAAAAATAAAAATGCGCCTGTTGGGTGGGAACATTCTACCATATTTCCCCATGAAAGTACGCTCGATCTGGCTGTCGATACGAATTTCACTCACGGATTAGGGTTCCAGATCAGGACGATGGCACGTAGCCCTTGATCGTCACGGGCAGGTACAGGTGAAAAGGTAGGCCCACGGCGTATATTTGCCCGTCGTTCGAGCCGACGTAAATCGAGCCGTCTGCCCCGATGGCGGGGGAAGACCTCACCATCGAGCCGGTAGCAAACGTCCATTTCTGGCTGCCATCCGGCTTGACCGCGTGCAGCTTGCCGTCCTCCGAGCCAATGTAAACCGTGCCATCTGCGCCGATGGCCGGAGATGACATCCAGATCAGGCCAGTTGTTGCATAGGCCCATTTCTGTGTTCCATCGGGGTTGATGGCATACAGTTTCTTGTCGTTAGAACCGATGAAGATAGTACCATCTGCACCGATCGCCGGCGAAGAGTTGCCGATCCGTGGCCATCCCCCGCTAGACCAGGTCCATTTCTGAGTGCCATCCGGATTGACGGCGACGAGGTTTCCATTTTGGGTGACCGCGTATAGCGTGCCGTCTGCTGCAATGGCCGGCGATGAGGCGGAGTTCATGGAGCCGATCGCCCATTTTTGAGTGCCGCTCGAATCGACGGCGTAGAGCGTGCCGCTGCCCGTGCTGGCGTAAACGGTTCCGTCGGACCCGATGGCTGGCGCAGCGCCACTCATGTTAGAGACAGTAACCACTGTAGTGAAGGACCATCTCTGGCTTCCGTCCGGTTCGAGGGCGTAGATGTCTTTGCGGGACGAGACGAAGTAGATGGCGCCGTCGGGCCCGATCGCCGGTGGCGAGTCGACGCTGGCGGCAAAGGTCCATTTCTGGCTGCCATCAGGGTTGAGCGCGTATAACTTTGCATTCGTCGTATATGTAGTGCTCGAGCCCACGTAGACCGTCCCGTCGGAGCCGATGGCCGGGGAGGCGTAGACGTAGTTTCCCGCAGAGACCCATTTCTGGCTGCCATCCGGGTTGATGGCGTAGAGCTTTCCATCTCCCGCGCCCACGTAGACGGTCCCGTTCGTGGCGATCGCTGGCGAGGCTTCGACTGGGCTCCCTGCGCTGAAGGCCCTTGTCTGGCTGCCGCTTGCGTTAACGGAGTACAGCTTCCCATCGGACGATCCCATGTAGACGATCCCGCCCGGCCCGATTTTCGGGAAGAACTGGCCGGGGTTGCCACCGGCGGCAAAGGTCCATTTCTGGCTGCCATCCGGATTGACCGCGTGAAGCGTGCCCCTCCAAGTGCCGCCGACGTAGATTGCCGCGCCGACGTAGATCGTCCCGTCGGGGCCGACGGCCAGCGCTGAGGAGACCGAGCTGCCTGCGGCATAGGCCCATCTCTGCGTGCCATCCGGGTTGATGGCGAACAGGCTGGAGCCACCGCCGACGAAAATCGTACCATCGGGGCCGAGGGCCGTGGTCGACCAGAGTGAGCTGCCGGTGTCAAAGGCCCACCTTTGGCTGCCGTTGGGATTGACGGCGTACAGCTTCTTGTCCGCCGACCCGAAGTAGATCACCCCGTCCACGCCGATTGCGGGAGAGTATGCGGAGTTTCCGATGGCAAGGGCCCATTTCTGGCTGCCGTCCGGGTTTATCGCATACAGCCCACCCGCGCCCACGTAGATCGTCCCGTCCGTCCCTATGGCCGGCGTGGCGTTGATCCCCGTTGTGGTCGTGAACACCCATTGCTGGCTGCCGTTCGGGTTGACCGCGTACAACTGCGATACACCCCCGCTCACGTAGACCGTGCCATCCGCGCCGATCGCTGGCGTCGCCCTGACGCCGTTGGCGGCAAATTTCCATTTCCGGCTGCCGTCCGGGTTGAGGGCGTAGAGGTCGCCATATGACTGATAGTAGGTTCCAACGTAGATCGTGCCATCTGGCCCTACGGCGGGGGTCCGAATGTCGTTCCCCGTAGGGTAAGCCCATTTCTGGCTGCCGTCCGGGTTCAGGGCGTGCAGGTTCCCGTACGAAGAGCCGACGTAGATGGTGCCGTCGGCGCCGAACGCCGGCGAGGTGGACACGTAGCTGCCGGCGGTGAAAGCCCACCGCTGAAATGGCCGGTCTGTTCCCGTGTAAGGGCTCTGCGCCGTGTGGGAGCTGGTGCGCCGGAACTGGGGCCAGGGCGCCTCCGTGACGCCCCCCGGGGCGGTCTGCTTGCTCAGTCCGACCGCCGGACTTTCCTTGGAGCCGGCCGCGGTCGAGGCTGAGGCGCCGACCGCCGGCGAACCACCGCCCCCAAGCAATACGGGAATGAAGATCGCTGCCAAGCAAAGGGCGACGACGAAGCTCTGCTTCAACCGGCGTGATGTACCAGGCCCACCGGCATGGCCCCCCATTCCTTGGCGGATCAAAGCTAGCGCCAATACTGCCCTACCCCCGAGCCCTCTCAGATGACCAGTGCGTGACCAGAGTGACATGCGAACCTCCTGCCTTCTTGGTATTTGCAGCCATCACTCTACCCCATACTGGCTGCCAAGAAGCAGGGGCAAACTGCCAAAAACTGCCGACTTCGCCAACTCTCCAGCGGGAGGACGTAAGTAGTGGGTTCCGCAGTGGGGACGTCCGGTAACCGTCTGTAGGGGCGAAGCATTGGCGCTGGGCATTGGACTAACCCTTCACACCCCTTCGCCAATGCTTCGCCCGCCCCACATCCGACACGCGACCAACCCTGCCCGACAGGACCAAGCCGTGCGCTCCAGCACACCGGGCGGGCGAAGCATTCGCAAAGGTTGTTGATATCTCAGAACCGCCTGGTCCTGCGAATGCTTCGCCCCTACGTCATTGCGGCAAATTCCTTTTCGCTTCACACCACCGCGTAACTCCAGTTAGTGACAGCACTTACGCGCTAGGGTCATTCTGAAGCGGCACTACCCCGTCATTCTGAGCCGCAGCGAAGAATATTGGGCCGGGAGGGGAACCCCAGCGCCACCCCAGGTTCTTCGGCTGCGGCCTCAGAATGACGGGAGATCTGCCCACCGCGTAAGTCCTGTTAGTGAGATGAAATGTCGGCTTGGCGGAGCGAGCCCTCGCGGCCGAGCAGCTCTTCGTGCTGCAAGACCTCGCGCGCCACGGCAGCTATGGCCTGCCGGCGGTTCCGATGGAAGGTGGTCTCACTGATGCTGTGGCGGACCATGATGGAAGCCGTGGACATTCCCCGCACGTACTCTTCGTGGAGGATGTTGTATTGCAGGGCGTCGGGGGAACTGGAGCGGGTCGCGCCGCCCGCCGGCTTCAATCCCTCGATGGCCGACGCAAGCACCTCCCGCAGAGCCTGCGACTGCCTGAGGGGTGTGGCGGTCCCTGTTTGGCCGCCCTCCCGGCGAGCGCAAGCCGCCGCCAGCGTCTTGGGAATACGCTCGATGATCTCGCACTTGGAGAGGGCCGACGGCTCGTTCAGGCGCCGCAGAGCCTCCTGGACGAGCCGGGAGAAGTCATCGGGAGGGTTGCCGCCGCTATTCAGACCCCTTTGCGATGGGACGATAGGCTCCGCCGGCCCCGCGGTTTCAGGACTCGACTGCTCGATCAGTTCCCCGATCGCGTCCTCTCCCCGTTCACCCCGCAGCACCTCGGCGATGGCATCGTAGAGCGTGAGTAGGTCTTTCGCCCAGACCCGGGCCTGGCCAGCAATGCTTGCATCATCACCCTCCTGAAGGAGGGCGACGAGCGTGCCAGCGGCGTTGGCCGCCTGCTGCACGCATTCCTCGATGGCAGCTTGCTGGCGGGCGTGGATGGCGCGCAGCCGCTCCAGAACATCTCCACCCGGCATGGGCAAGCTGCCTTGTTCGATGCGGAACAGGTACCGGGAAAGCGTCTTACGTCGCTCGAGAAGCTGGCTCAGCGCTGGAGCGACTTGCTTCTCCAGTTGAACGATGGCCTCCGACAGGATGCGCGTCAGCTCGGTTTGCCCGCCGCTCCTTTCGGCAGCCCGCCGCTCGGCCAGTCGCGCTTCCATGTTCCGGCGGATGGCGGCCAACTGGCGCAGCTCAGGCTCGGAGGGCTCGGGCCTTGTTCGGAGGACGGCGAGCACGCTGATGGCGTAGGCAAGAAAGCCCCATAGGAGCAGCCATAGCGCCTGGTTGGACCAGCGCTCCAGCCCGGGGAGAAAGCGCAGCCCTCCCGCCAGGAGAAGGCTGGCAACCAGTAGCAAGAACCCAAACGGGTGTCGAAGAGCAGCGCGCACGAGTAGTCGTCCCTTCAGACTGATTGCCAGCATTATAGAAATGTTAGCCGAGCTTTTCAAGCCTGCTGACAACGCATTCTCCTCCTTTCTAAAAATACTTGCTGAACTCTTCAAGCACGGCGGCCAGATCCTTTTCCGCGGTTCCCTGCGACTCGGCGCCGGTGGCCTCCGCCAAAACGCGGCCAACTTGCATGTCCGCGTCTTTGCCGATGCCAATGAAGAAGATCTGGATGGGGTGCCGGGTCTTCAAGGCCAGCTTGGCGCCCACTACATCTTGTCTGCCCACCCGCTGACCAGCATATTCCACCGCCACGGAGTCGTTCTCGAAGCCGCGAAACTCGCCGATGGGCTTCTCATTGCGGGACATCATCTCCACCAGACCGTCCAACCGGGTTTCGCCGCGATTCGCCCGTCCGTCGGTCAGGACTACCACAGCGCGAATGGCGTTTTCGTCGCCAGCCGCAGCGTCTGTCATCTCGATGCCAGCCTTGACGGCGTCGAACAGAGCCGTCTGTCCTCCTGATTGGAGCTTTCTCGCCGCGTCGGCGATGGCGAATCGACTTTCCGCCAGCGGCGCCACCGGGACGCGGGCTGAAACCGCATCGGAAAACGTAACCAGGCCTACCCGGTTGTTCTTGGCCGTGTTGTCCGTGAAGCGAATCAGGCCATCCTTGGCCTGCTGCAACTTTTCGCCCGCCATTGAGCCGCTGGTGTCCACTACCAGGGTTACGATCCCCGGCCGCTTCACCTCGCCCCACGATTGGTCGATGGCCATAGCGACCGCCGGATCCATCCGCTCGGGCGAGATCACGACCTTTGGCTTTGTCGGATCCAAGCCCTGTTTGCCGTCGATCTTGCTGGCGGGGTCGGAGAGGGAGAGACTCGTTCCCGGCCGGAACCCCGCGGCCATGAACGAACGCTGCTGCTCGTCCTTCCGGAGGAAGGCCACCCATTCATCCGCCGCCTCCTTCTGTTCCTCGCTTACCCAGAGCGCATCGACCGTGAAGGCGCCGTTGTCGCGGGCCATCGAGCCTTCTTTGGGATAGATCATGACCATTGGCCGTTGGATAGGCGGGGCCGTGCCCTTCTGGCCAGTGATGGGATCGTAGTAGGGCTCGGTACCATCGTACAAGTGGATTAGGTTGTCCTCCGGCATAAGAAAGAAATGGCCGAAGCGGGGGCCCTGGTAAGCCTTGGTGTTGGCAACTCGCGTGGCAATCATGTAGTGGTCTATCAGGCTCTGGAACCCTTTGACGTAGCCGACCACCTCGGGCCTCTTCACGTCGGCGACGGTAAGCTGCTCGGGCCTTTTGCCGGCGGCGATGGAGTACAGACTGAACAGGACACTGCGGCCCGTATCAGAAGTAGTGGGATCGGTATAGACGACGAGAGGCCGCTGCCCCCATTCCGCTTTGGCGCAGGGGTAGCTGGCCCAGCCGCGCGGGTCGTCGCGCAGGGCGATAATGTCGCTATAACCGATCTCCTTCTGCGGCCAACCAAGGCATTCCGCCATGTCCCGATAGGTGACGATGCCGATGTACGTGCGGGCGATGCTCTGCTTGTCAGTATTGGTCAGATCTACCACGGTTCGGCCGGCAGCCTGATTGACGGTGACCAGCCAGTGGGAAGCTGAAGGAGTGACGATGGTCGGATTGGGTAGATTCCGGTCCACCGGCACTCCCCGGGTTACCCGGGAGAGAAGGTCGGCGGCCAGCTCCCACGAGCCATAGTAGAGGACCTTGACCGAAATCAGCTTTCCGGAGTCAGTCCTATAACCTGCCTTGTTGAACTCGGCGGCCATCTGCTCCAGAAGCCGCAGCCCCGACCCCGTCCTCATTAGGTGGCCGTTGGACCAATGCACCACCTGGACGACCGGCTCTGGCGAACCGGCCCAGATGATTTTTGCCAGAAGGAAGATAACCACGCCAGACCCCCACACGGCGGCGATGAGCGACAGCAGTCCCTTCCGCGTCACGTTAGACTCCGACATCGAGCATCCCTCCTTTCGCTTCCTTTCTCACCCCTATTGTCCCCGCCCATTCTCGGCGGCCGGTCCTATCTGCCGGGTTCGTGATCCTGCGCCGAAGGACTGCCCGGGGACGAGCTCTGCGCGCAACGTCGCCAGTTCCTCGTCCACGGCCTCCCCCACCTCCATCTGCCGCAACTGCCGTTCGACCACATCGCCCTGCCCGCTGCCAGCCGGGGCGAGGACGCCAAGGTCGATGAGGGCATCCAAGGCGGAAGCTCGCGCCAGCATGCGGTCGATCTTTTCCTCCGCCCGTCCTAGTGCTGTCCCGATGTCGGCGAAGTCTTGGGAAACGCCGCTTAGCGCCTCGTTTATCCGCACCTGCGCTTCGGCTGCTGAGTAGCGAGCAGCCATCATCTGGCGGCGCGTTCGGAACTCCTCGATGCGTCCGGCGAGCTGTTGCTCGGCTACGACCAGCCTTCGTTCCTCTCCTTCAACATTCTCCACCTGGACCTCCAGATCCTCCAACTCGGCCAGAGCCGTTTGCTTGCGCTCGAGGGCCAGCCGGGCCAAGTCGTCGCGCCCGGCGGCCACAGCCCGCCTGGCCTGAGCCTCCACCTGCGGCACCCGAACGCGCAGCTTCTCCACTTGTTGCTGCAACTGCCGCTTGGAGATGGCCACTTCGATGAGCCCTTGTTTGACCTTGCGCAGGAGCTCCTGCTGCTGCTCGTCCACGTAGGTCATAACCTCTCGCGGGTCCTCGGCCCGCTCCAAGGCTGCCCGGGTCTTGACCCTGAGCAAGAGCATGATGCGAGACCAAATTGACACTTGACACCTCCCGTTAGTTATTCTCACGCATCACTCTAACTCATGCCAACTGTCAAGATCTAGGGCCCCGCTGCCAGAAACTGCCGTTCTATCGTAAAACCGCGGATGGACACGGATTTCTTCGTTTGGGTTGCGCCGGAAACCTCATTCCGCGGTCGAGGCGATCGACTCGGCGTATGGCTTGATGGTGGTTCCCACAATTCGGTAGTACTGGCGGTCGGGATAGAGCAACATCAGCTTGCCGTTCTCCGGGCCGAGGTCGGCGGCAAAGACGACGTTGGAGTTGTAGTCGGGAGAGTTGCCCGCGTCCAGGGTGGCGAACTCGGTCCACGAGCGAGCACCATTGACGAAGACCAGCGCGTTGTGGATTCCCGCCCTCCTGACAGCGTCGACAGGCGCGGAAGTAATGCCATACCAACCCGTAAAGTGAGCCATCTCCTTAGGAAGATACTCCCCGATTCCTCTGAAGATAAGCGCTGCGAGAGCCAGAGCCACGACGGCTCCCGCGATGACCCGGCCTACCCCCTCCGTGCCTCCGCGCCTCCGTGGTGCAACCCTATCCGCAAGCCGGCGAAGCGCCCAGCTCAGCCCTCGCCAAACCTCCACCACCCCCCGCGCCGTGAGCAGCAACAGCATCGGCAGCGCCTCATAGTTGTAGCGGGGGCCGTACATCTCGCCACTGGTCCAGTAGGCCATGTAGGCGATCATGAGGCAGGCGGCAGAGCCCAGCAGCAGCCAATCCCATAGCTTCCTCGACAGGGCGAGGAAAGGCACGACTACGAAGGCAAGACTGAGCCTGGCGGGCCAGCCGAACAGGTAATCGGACAGCAAGTTGAAGTTGATCTGGGCCTCGACCCAGCCAGCCGCCAGCGTGTGGCCTCCCCCTTCCTTTGGGCCGAAGCCAACCTTGTCGAACGGCCACCAAAGCTCGTAGGGATTGAGGAACGGGTTGCCGGTGAGAACCCGGTTGTAATAGAGAAGAAAGCCGGCAAAGACGGCGAAGGCCAGCGACATCAGGCCGTACTTAATGACGGAGCGCCATCCCCGCCTGAGGTCGACCAGAGCGTACAGCACAAACGGCACGGCGATGCCGGCAGCCGTCAACTGCCTGGTGATGAAGCCCATGCCCAGGCTGGCCCCGGCCAGAACGGCGAAGACCGGATTGGTAGAGCGGCGTCCTTTGACAAAGAACAGAACGAACAGGGCGACGAACAAGAGAGTCGCCGCGTGGGACATGTAGGATCCCGATTGCATGAAGAAAAAGGGGGACACGGCGCCAAGGCCGGCAGCCAACAGGCCGACCAGGCTGCCGTATAGCTCCCTCCCGATCAAGAAGACGACGAAGAGGCCAGGCGCGCCGAGCAGGGGGGTCTCGAGGCGAGGCTGGCCGGCGAGGACGCCCAGGCTCAGAACGAGAGGATAGCCGGGCGGGTATTTCCCGAAGCGCTTTCCCTCCTTGTCGATGACGAATTGCGTGGGGAAGAACTTGGGATCAGGGGGAGACTGGACGAAAAGCCTACCGCTGGCGAGGACCTTGGCCTGAAACAGGAAAGCGTGCTCGTCCTCCACGTGGGGCAGGCCGTAGAAAACCGCTTGAGAGACGTGCGCACTGCCCAGGA
>JACPQF010000056.1 GCA_016190625.1 Chloroflexota bacterium
ATCTCTATCTCGTCCCCGGTCTTCACTATCCCGCGCTCGATCCGTCCCGTTACCACCGTCCCTCGTCCCTTGATCCCAAATACGTCCTCGATCGGCATCAGGAACGGTAGGTCCTTCGGCCTCTGCGGCGTGGGGATGTAGCTGTCCACCGCTTCCAATAGCTCCCAAATGGCTTTGCAATTCGGACAGTCAGGCTTCCCACACCCACACTCCAAGGCTTTGAGCGCACTCCCCCGGATTATCGGTATCTCCTCCCCCGGAAACCCCTGCTTCGTCAGTAGCTCCCGTAGCTCGAGTTCGACCAGTTCGAGCAGCTCTTCGTCGTCCATGGCGTCGACCTTGTTCAGGAACACCACCATGCTCGGCACCTCTACCTGCCTCGCCAGTAGGATATGCTCCCTCGTCTGTGGCATCGGCCCATCCGGCGCACTTACCACCAGTATCGCTCCGTCCATCTGCGCCGCACCCGTGATCATGTTCTTGATATAGTCCGCATGCCCCGGACAGTCCACGTGGGCATAGTGCCGCTTTGCCGTCTCGTACTCCACGTGGGCAATGGCTATGGTGATTCCTCTGGCCTTCTCTTCTGGCGCATTGTCAATCGAGTCAAACGACCGGTACTCCGACCAGCCCTTCGTCGCCAAGGTCTTGGTCATGGCTGCCGTCAAGGTCGTCTTCCCGTGGTCTACGTGTCCTATCGTCCCTACGTTCACATGCGGCTTCGTCCGCTCAAACCTCTTCTTCGCCATAGCCTTTTCGAACCTCCTAGTCTAAATAGTGCTTGTCGCCGCTTTCGGCCGGGGGCCTATCCTCTGGCCCTGGCCACGATATCCGCAGCCACACTAGCAGGGATCTCCTGATAGTGGTCGAATTCCATGGAGTGAGTGCCTCTCCCCTGAGTCATCGACCTGAGGTCAGTAGCATAGCCAAACATCTCGGCCAGCGGGGTCAGGGCCCGCACCACCTGAAGGTTACTTCTTGCCTCGATGCCGACGATATGCGCCCGCCTGGCTGTGAGATTACCCATGACATCGCCCAAGAACTCTTCCGGTACGACTACTTCCACCTTCATAATGGGCTCGAGCAGCACCGGCCCGGCCTTCTGAATGGCGGCCTTCACTGCCATTGAGCCGGCTACCTTGAAGGCCAGCTCCGAGGAGTCGACCTCGTGGTAGCTGCCGTCTACGAGCGTGGCTCGCAAATCCACGACCGGATAGCCGGCGAGCACTCCGCTTTCCAAAGCTTCCTTCACTCCCGACTGCACGGCAGGGATGAACTCACGCGGAATTGTGCCGCCGACGACCTTGTTGACAAACTCAAATCCTGTCCCCCGGGTTAGGGGTTCTATCTGCAACCAGACGTGGCCATACTGGCCCCGGCCCCCGGTTTGCCGCACAAATCTCCCCTCAGCCTTGGTCGCCGTCGTGATTCCCTCCCGGTAGGAAACCTGGGGTCTACCGACGTTCGCCTCGACCCTATACTCCCGGAACATTCGGTCCGTGATCACCTCGAGATGGAGCTCTCCCATGCCCGAGATCAACGTTTGGCCCGTGTCAGGGTCCGTGCGAATCTTAAAAGTGGGGTCCTCTTCCGCCAGTCGGGACAGGGCGTAAGCCAGCTTGTCCTGGTCGACCTTCGTCTTCGGCTCGATGGCCACGGAAATCACGGGCTCGGGGAACTTTATGGCTTCCAGAACAATGGGCTTGGTTGGCTCGCTCAACGTGTCGCCGGTAAAGGTGGTCTTCAGGCCGACCGCCGCCGCAATATCGCCGGCGTACACCTCTGAGATCTCGACCCGATGGTTGGCGTGCATTTGGAGCAAGCGGCCAATCCTCTCCTTCTGATCCTTGGTGGAGTTGTACACCTGCGTACCGGTGGAAATCATTCCCGAGTAGACTCGGATGTAGGCCAGTTTCCCTACGTAGGGATCGGAGACTATCTTGAAGGCGATGGCGCTGAAGGGCTGCTCATCGCTGGCATATCTCTTCACGCTGTCTCCGGTGCGAGGGTCGAATCCTACGATGGGGGGAACGTCCAGAGGGGAAGGGAGGTAGTCGATGACGGCGTCTAGCATAGGCTGGATGCCTTTGTTTCGTAGGGCGCTGCCGCAGAGGACGGGCACCAGGCTCGTCGAGACCGTGGCTCGACGCAAGGCTGCTTTCAGCTCCTCAGTCGAGATTTCCTCGCCTTGAAGATAGCGTGTCATCAAGGCGTCGTCCGTCTCGACGATCTTCTCGACTAGTTTCTCGCGCTCCTCTGCTGCCTGCTGCCGGTATTCCTCGGGTATTTCGGTCACTGCGTATTCCTCGCCGAGTTCATCCTCGTACAGGAAGGCCTTTTTGGCGATCAAATCGACCATTCCCCGGAACCTCGCCTCCACTCCAATAGGCAACTGAACCGGCAGCGGATTGGCACCGAGCCGCTCGCGAATCATGTCTATGGTTCGCCAGAAGTCTGCGCCCACCCGGTCCATCTTGTTGACGAAGCAGACCCGTGGAACGTTGTAGCGGTCGGCTTGCCGCCAAACCGTCTCAGATTGGGGCTCGACGCCGGCGACCGCATCGAAGACCACGACCCCGCCGTCGAGCACGCGAAGGCTGCGCTCGACTTCGACCGTAAAATCCACGTGTCCGGGAGTGTCGATAATGTTGATGCGATGGTCCGCCCAGGCGCAAGTGGTTGCAGCAGCCGTGATCGTGATGCCGCGCTCGCGCTCTTGAACCATCCAATCCATAACCGCAGTGCCCTCGTGAACCTCGCCGATCTTGTAGGTTCTGCCCGTGAAGAACAGAACTCGCTCCGTCGTCGTCGTCTTGCCCGCGTCTATATGGGCAATGATTCCTATATTCCTCGTCCGCTCCAGCGGAAAACTTCTCGCCATTATCAAGATTATCCGTCTAACCTATCGTTACTACCAGCGGTAATGGGCGAAAGCCTTATTGGCCTCGGCCATTTTGTGAGTGTCCTCTCGCTTCTTAATCGTCGGCCCTACGCCGTGAGAAGCATCAAGAATCTCGGCGGCCAGCTTCTCCGCCATCGACTTTCCGCTTCTCCCGCGGGCCACGTCGATGAGCCAGCGCATGGCCAGCGCGCTGCGCCGCTCGCCCTTGATCTCAACCGGAACCTGATACGTGGCTCCGCCCACGCGCCGGGGCTTGACCTCGAGAACCGGCGTCACGTTTCTCATGGCCAGGTCGAAAGTATCGATGGCTGGCTTCTTGGTCTGCGCCTCGATGATTCCCATGGCATCGTAGACGATCTTCTCGGCCGTGGATCTCTTGCCGCTCATCATGATTCTATTGACAAACTTCGACAGCATCTTGCTATGATAGATGGGATCGGGATTGATGATCCTTCTCACCACACGTGCCCGTCTCGGCATTATCGCGCTCCCTCTGTTATTTTGCGCCTCGCTTGGCACCGTACTTGCTGCGTCCCTGCTTGCGGTTCTTCACTCCACCAGCTTCCAGGGCGCCTCGGATGATGTGGTAGCGCACTCCCGGCAGGTCCTTGACGCGACCGCCGCGAATCAGCACTACGGAGTGCTCCTGCAGATTGTGGCCAACGCCCGGAATGTAAGCGGTAACCTCCATCCCATTGGTCAATCTCACGCGGGCGATCTTACGCAGAGCCGAATTCGGCTTCTTCGGCGTCATCGTCTTGACCTGCGTGCACACCCCGCGCTTCTGCGGAGCTCCGCCACCGCGCTCCATCCTGTTCCTGAGAGCATTGAAGGTAAAGCGAAGGGCCGGCGCTTTGGTCTTCTTCTGCGTTTGCTCTCGCCCCTTGCGAACCAATTGGCTAATTGTCGGCAACTTCCTACGCTCCCTCTAGTTTATTCGTTCAATTCCGGTCGTAATCACAATCACCGTAGGGGCGAATCCTTCGGCTGAAGGATTGCCCCTACTCATGGGCGATCGCCATAGGCTTGTCTGCAACTGCTAACATGGATAGCCCTGCGACAGGGCATAGTGAAAGGCCGAAGGCCCTATTCTTGAGCTAGCTCGAAGTCATTGGATGCGTGGGGCTAATCCTTCCGCCGAAGGATTCGCCCCTACAACTACTGGCTTCGAGCCGTAGTCATTTTGTGGCCTTTCGACCTAGCTTTTCACACCAAGCGCTAAGGAAGAAGTATATCATCAGTCAGTAAAATTGTCAAGGGCCCTAAGCGCACTGGCCAGCGCTGGCCTCCTCCGCTTGAGGGCCGCGCCGGTCCCCGCGGGAATCAGCTTACCGATGATCACGTTCTCTTTCAAACCGACCAACCTATCCGTGGCGCCGTTGATAGCGGCCTCTGTTAGAACTCTGGTCGTCTCCTGGAATGAGGCCGCGGCGAGGAAGCTGTCGGTATTCAGCGAGGCCTTGGTGACGCCCAACAACACCGTCTGCGCCGTTGCCGGCTCGCCACCCTCGGCCAGCACCTTGGCGTTTATGTCCTCGTAGATGAAGCGGTCCACCAGCTCGCCCGGGAGCAGCTCTGTGTCGCCGGGCGACTCCACCCGCACCTTGCGCAACATCTGGCGGACGATGGTTTCGATATGCTTGTCGTTGATGGTCACGCCCTGAGACCGGTATACCTTCTGCACTTCCTCCACCAGGTAGAGCTGAACCGCCTCACGCCCGAGAATACGAAGAATATCTTGCGGATTGATGGACCCGTCGGTCAGTTGGTCGCCGGCCTTGACAACATCCCCGTTCTCTATCTTTATGCGAGCATGGGCAGGAACGGCGTACTCTCGTTCTTCCCTTTCCTCGTAGTAGATCGAAACCTGGCCATCCTCGATGCTCACCCGTCCGCCGATTCTGGCCTGCACCAAAGGAAGGTCTGTCGCCAGCGACGACTGGCTGCCCTCAGGCGAAGGCTCCACTTCCTGCCCCTTAGCTAACGGAGCGCCCGGCTCTACTTGGTCGCCGTCGTGAACCAGCAATTGGTAGCCCGACGGCACCGGGTGCTCGTCACGATAGGTCTCAGTGTTTACGACCTTTATCTTCCTAGAATCCTCGATTCGGACGATCTCGGCCGTGCCGTCGATCTCTGAGATAACGGCCTGGCCCTTGGGGACCCTCGCCTCGAATAGCTCTTCCACCCTCGGCAAGCCACTGGTGATGTCGAGTCCGGCCACGCCTCCAGTGTGGAAGGTGCGCATGGTGAGCTGCGTGCCAGGCTCGCCGATGCTTTGCGCGGCGACGATGCCCACGGCCTCGCCAATGCCCACGAGACGGCCCGACGCCATGCTTCTGCCGTAGCACAACTGGCAGATGCCATGCTTGGCCTGACAGGTAAGAGGCGATCGCACGTGCGCCACCAGCTTCTCCCTGTCCTTGTCTTGCCCGTGCTCCCGGCGAACGATGCGCTCTATGAGATCGGCTCTCTCCTCGGTGATCTCCTCGTTCCGGTCGACGACGACCTCGCCGGAGGCGGGGTCGACGAACGCGCTGGCAGCATAGCGACCCAAGATCTGATGGGACAGGGGCTCGCCCATACCGGCTTCGGCCGGCTCGGTGCGCAGCGTTCCGCCGTTTGTGCCGCAGTCCTCTTCCTGTACGATGACGTCCTGCGACACGTCGATGAGCCGCCTCGTCAGGTAGCCGCTGTCCGCCGTTCGGAGAGCCGTGTCGGCCAGACCCTTGCGAGCGCCGTGGGTCGAGATGAAGTACTCCAGCACGGTGAGGCCTTCGCGGAAGCTGGAGCGAATGGGAAGGTCGATGATTCGTCCCGAGGGGTCGGTCATCAAGCCTCGCATTCCCGCCATCTGCCTGATCTGGGAAATGTTACCTTTGGCCCCCGAGTTAGCCATCATATAAACCGATCCCGTGGGATCCATCGAGCGCTCGATGGCGCTCGACATCCGATCGCTGGCGTCTGTCCAGACTTCGACGGCGTTGTTGTAGCGCTCGTCGTCCGTGATGAGGCCGCGACGGTACTGCTTCTCGATGTCGGCGATCCTATCATCGGCCTCGCGCAGAATGTGTCCTTTATCCGGCGGCGTCTGAATGTCGCTTACGGCGATGGTGATACCAGACTGGGTTGCATAGCGAAAGCCCAGTCGCTTGATGTCGTCGACCAGTTGAGCCGTAGCGTCGTTTCCGAGCTGCCGGTAGCAGTCGGCAACCACTCTCTTCAGCCCCTTCTTATCCATCACTTCATTGCGATAACCCATTTCCAATGGCAGTATCTCGTTGAAGATCAAGCGTCCGACCGTAGTCTGCAGCCTTGCGTGGTCGGCGCCATCTCGCACCTCGACCAGCGCCTGCAGATCCAACAGCCCAAGGTCGTGAGCCATCTTCGCTTCATCGCGACTGGCGAACACCATTCCGGACCCCTTGGCCTCCGGCTTGTGTACCGTCAGGTAGTAGCAGCCAAGAACCATGTCCAGAGTAGGCGCCACGGTGGGCTCCCCTGAGCTAGGAGACAGAAGATTATGGACGCTCAGCATGAGCTTCTTCGCTTCCTCGACCGCTGCCGCCGACAACGGAACATGAACCGCCATTTGGTCGCCGTCGAAGTCGGCGTTGAAGGCGGCGCAGACCAGAGGATGAATCTGTATGGCGCTGCCCTCGATGAGCACAGGCTGGAAGGCCTGGATGCCTAGCCGGTGCAGGGTGGGAGCGCGATTGAGCAAGACGGGCCTACCGGCGATGACTTCCTCGAGAACGTCCCAAACCTCCGGCTTGACGCGCTCGACTATGCGCTTCGCGCTCTTGATGTTGTGAGCGTGATTTCGTTCCACCAGGCGGCGCATGACGAAGGGCTTAAACAATTCAAGGGCCATGCGCTTTGGCAACCCGCACTCGTGCAGCTTGAGATCCGGGCCGACCACGATTACCGAGCGCCCGCTGTAGTCCACCCTCTTGCCCAGAAGATTCTGCCTGAATCGGCCTTGCTTGCCCTTAAGCATGTCCGAAAGGGACTTCAGTTTGTGATTGCTGCTGCCCGATACGGCTCGCCCTCGCCGCCCGTTGTCGATGAGCGAATCCACGGCCTCCTGCAGCATTCGCTTCTCATTGCGGATGATTATCTCCGGCGCCCCGAGCTCCAGAAGCCGGCGCAGCCGGTTGTTCCGGTTAATGACCCGCCGGTATAGGTCGTTTAGGTCGCTGGTGGCGAAGCGTCCGCCGTCTAGTTGGACCATCGGCCGCAGATCAGGCGGCAGTACCGGCAAAACCGTGAGGACCATCCATTCCGGTTTGTTGCCACTCTTGCGGAACGCCTCTACCACGCGAAGTCGCTTGGTAGCCTTCTTGCGCCTCTGGCCCGAGGTGGACTGAGCTTCGCGACGCAGGTTCTCACGCAGATCCTCGATGGAAAGATTGGTCACTATTTCCCTGATTGCCTCGGCGCCCATGCCCGCCTTGAAGATGTTGCCGTACTTGTCCTTCAACTCGCGGTACTTGGCTTCGGTCAGGAGCTGCAGGACCTTCAAGTCCTCCATGTCGTGGACCCGTCCCTCCGCTTCCTCGCGGAGGTGCCTGGCCTCGCTCTCGAAACCGGTCTGCAACTCCTCGACCTGTTTCTCCAGGTCGTGGGACCGGCGGTCGAGGTCCGCATCCATGAGCGCCCTAACCCGTTCGATGTCCTCGCGCGAGCGGCTCTCGACCTCTCCTACCTTGGTGCGAGCCTCGTCATGAAGCTCGTCGAGATGGAACTTCGTAATGGCAGCGCCTTTGCCGACGAGAATGCGATTCTGGAACTTGATGTCCTCGGTAGCAGACTGGCCCACCAGGTCCTTGAGCATTGCATCGATCGTGTTAGCGTCGCCGCCGATGGCGTCCACTTCCGCCGCCATTTTATCGTTGATGGCTTTCAGCTCGCCCTGCTTTCTTTCCTCGATAACGCTCTTCTCCTGCTCGAAGGAGAGCCGCAGCTCGTCGATCTTCTCTTTCAGCGTCCGCTCCCGCCTGCCGACCTCCTTGCTGAGCTCATCCTGCGCCCGCCGGAGGGCCTTGTTGCGAGCCTCTTCGTCGACGCCGGTGACAATGTACTGGGCGAAATAGAGGATGCGCTCCAGACTGCGCGGCGAAACGT
Organism: Chloroflexota bacterium; assembly: GCA_016190625.1. Lineage (GTDB taxonomy): Bacteria > Chloroflexota > Dehalococcoidia > JACPQF01 > JACPQF01 > JACPQF01. Next base: position 8,027 of record JACPQF010000056.1, read on the forward strand.
CCAGCAGAAGTCCGAGTCGGCTCGGCGTGCCCTTGACGAACCAGATATGGCTGACGGGAGAAGCCAGGTCGATATGGCCCATGCGCTCTCGGCGTACCTTCGAACGGGCTACCTCGACGCCGCACTTGTCGCAGACGATTCCCTTGTAGCGTACTCTCTTATACTTTCCACAATAGCACTCGAAGTCCTTGGTCGGCCCGAAGATCTTCTCGCAGAAAAGGCCGTCCTTTTCCGGCTTGAGCGTGCGGTAGTTGATCGTCTCGGGCTTCGTGACCTCACCGTAAGACCAGCTCCTGATCTGCTCGGGCGAGGCAAGGGATATGCGGACAGCATTGAAATCATTGACTTCCAACATGCTCTTCTAATCCTCCACTGGAACGGAACCGGCGGAGCTCCCCCAGGCCTGATGCGACGGTCAGCGGGGTCGTCTTCCCGGATCTCATCATCCGTTCCACCTTCATACTCGACTTGCTGCTTACTCTTCTTCAAATCCTGCCAGGTTGATGCCCAGGTCAGGCACTACGTCCGCAGATGTATCGTCGACAAAAGTGATCCTCTCCTCATCTTCGTTCAATACCTCGATGGCCAGCCCCAGACTCTGGAGCTCTTTGACCAGAACTTTGAAAGATTCGGGAACGCCAGGCTCCATGATGCTCTCACCCTTCACGATGGCTTCGTAGGTCTTGACCCGGCCCACTACATCATCGGACTTGACGGTCAAGATCTCCTGAAGGATATGGGCTGCCCCATAGGCCTCCAGCGCCCAGACCTCCATCTCGCCAAATCGCTGCCCACCGAATTGTGCCTTACCGCCGAGGGGCTGCTGGGTAATGAGCGAGTATGGACCGGTCGATCTGGCGTGGATTTTATCCTCCACCAGGTGGACTAGCTTCATCATGTAGATGTGGCCCACGGTCACAGGCTGGTCGAATGCGTCGCCGGTGCGCCCGTCATACAGCTTCGCCTTGCCAAAAATGGGCACTGCCAGATTACTCTCGCGCCCTTTTTGCTCGGCCAACGCGTACAGCTCCTCCTGAGGCATATCCGCCGCCGACATTCCGGCCTCGTCCTCCAGCCAGGTGCGCAGGCAGATCTCGCTGGCTTCGCTCGCTTCGCTGTCGAAGACCTTCCGAGGGTCGTATCCCTTCTCCTCCAGCCACTCTTCGGCAAGTCTCCTCTGCTGCTCGAGGGGGAGCGGGCTGCCATCGGCGAGGCTAACCCTGTCTCCCACGGCGTGGTCGATCAGCCAGGCCCGCGCCAGAGCGTCTTCGATAGCACCCTCGCGAGCGCCGTCAAAGACTGGCGTGGTGACCCTGAACCCGAGCGCGTTGGCAGCCCATCCCAGGTGGGTTTCCAGCACCTGCCCGATGTTCATGCGGGAGGGAACACCGATGGGGTTGAGGATGATGTCTACCGGCGTGCCGTCTTCGAGGAAGGGCATGTCCTCGACCGGCACGATCTTGGCGATTACGCCCTTGTTGCCGTGCCGGCCTGCCATTTTGTCGCCTTCGGCGATCTTGCGCTTCTGGGCAATGCTCACTCTCACCAGTTGATTCACACCGGCGGGCAGCTCGTCATGGCTCTCTCGCGAGAACACTTTGACATCTACGACCTTGCCGCGTTCGCCGTGGGGCACCCGCAGTGAGGTATCCTTGACCTCGCGAGCCTTCTCGCCAAAGATGGCCCGCAGGAGCTTCTCCTCGGCCGTGAGCTCCGTCTCACCTTTGGGTGTGATCTTCCCCACAAGGATATCGCCTGGGCCCACTTCCGCCCCCAGGCGAATGACACCGTACTCGTCTAGATCGCGGAGGCTCTCCTCGCCCACGTTGGGAATGTCACGCGTTATCTCTTCGGGTCCGAGCTTAGTGTCCCTGGCCTCCACCTCGTATTTCTCGATGTGGATCGACGTGAACTTGTCTTCGCGTACGATCTCCTCGCTGATTATGATGGCGTCCTCGAAGTTACAACCTTCCCAGCTCATGAAGGCACACAAGACGTTCTGCCCGAGAGCGAGCTCCCCGCCGTCTGTCGACGAGCTATCGGCAAGGGCCTGTCCGGCGTACACCTGGTCGCCCTTGTCGACGATCGGGCGCTGATTGATGCAGGTTCCCTGGTTGCTTCTCACGAATTTCATGAGGGGATAGACGTGCTCTCCGCCCTCGGGATCGGTCACGACGAGCTGGCGGGCGCTACAACTGGTCACGATTCCGTCCGAACGAGAAATAACCACCTGGCCGCTGTCGAGAGCAGCCTGGCGCTCGATGCCCGTGCCTACCAGTGGCGCCTCGGGGCGAAGCAGCGGGACTGCCTGCCTCTGCATGTTGGCGCCCATGAGCGCCCGGTTGGCATCGTCGTGCTCGAGGAAGGGAATCAGCGAAGTGGCGACGCTCACGATCTGCTTGGGCGCTACGTCCATGTAGTCGATCCGCTCGGGGGCTTCCATCAAGAACTTGTCCGCGTGTCTCACCTCGATCTTCTCGTCCATAAATTGGTTGTGCTCGTCCAGCAGGGCATTCGCCTGGGCGACCACGAAGCGATCCTCCCGGTCGGCGGACAGATACTCGATCTCGTCCGACACGAATGAAACGATCTTCACCTCGTCTTTGCCCGAGGTGGCGATGGCCTCGGCGAGCTTGGGAGTGATTACCGTGCCAGACTCCGCCATGGTCGTGCCGTCCTCGTTCGTCAGCTTCTCTCGTAAGGTCCGGCCGGCGAGTCGCTCCGCGTCCGTGGCGGCCAGTTGGTGTACCACCTTCCGGTACGGCGTCTCGATGAAGCCGTATTCATTTATCACGCCGTAAGTGGCCAGCGAACCTATCAAGCCGATGTTGGGACCTTCCGGTGTCTCGATGGGACAGATGCGGCCGTAGTGGCTGTGATGGACGTCCCGAACGTCGAAGCCGGCCCGGTCACGCGACAGACCGCCCGGTCCCAGGGCTGAGAGACGCCTCTTGTGGGTTAGCTCCGCCAGAGGATTGGTCTGGTCCATGAACTGAGAAAGCTGGGAGCCGCCGAAGAACTCTTTCAGCGCCGCCACTACCGGTCTGATATTGACCAGAGCGCTGGGGGTGGCAGTCTCCGGGTCCTGCATGGTCATGCGCTCACGCACCACCCGCTCCATTCGCAGGAGGCCGACGCGGAACTGGTTCTGGATGAGCTCGCCGACCGCTCGCACCCGCCGGTTGCCCAGATGGTCGATATCGTCGGGAGCGCCCATGCCGTTGTTGACCTTCACCAAACGGCGGACGATCTCCACCAGGTCGTCGCGGGTCAGAACCCTTTGGGTCATGGGCACGTCCAGCCCAAGGTTCTTGTTCAGCTTATAGCGACCCACCTTGCCGAGATCGTATCGGCGGAAATTGAAGAAGAGCGAATTGACCAGGCTGCGAGCGTTTTCCAGAGTGGGCGGATCGCCCGGCCGCAATCGCCGGTAGAACTCGATGAGTGCTTCCTCGACCGACTTGGTCGGATCTCGATCGATGGTGGCCCTGATGTACTGATGCTCAGGCTTGACGTCGACGTTGCTCAAGAGGTCGATCATCTCATCGTCGCTGCCGTAGCCGATGGCGCGCAGCAGAGTGGTGATGGGAATCTTGCGTTTTCTGTCCACTTTGACGGATAGCACGTCCTTGTTACTGGTCTCGAACTCCAGCCAGGCTCCCCGGTTAGGTATCAGCTTGCCGAAACACAGGTCGCGTCCCGAGGTCGGGTCTATCTCCACCGTGAAGTAGACGCCAGGCGATCTCACGAGCTGACTTACTACCACTCGCTCGGCACCGTTGATGACGAAGGTTCCATTTCCCGTCATGATAGGAAAGTCGCCCATGAATAGGTCCTGCTCTTTAACCTCGCCGGTCTCCTTGATGATCAACTGGACCCTGACTCTCAGGGGCGCCGAGTAAGTCATGTCCCGCTCGCGACATTCCATTTCGGAATACTTTGGCTCGCCGAACTTGTAATCGATGAACCGAAGTTCGAGCTTGTTTCCGGTAAAGTCCTGAATGGGAGAGATCTCCGCCAAAAGCTCCTTGAGACCCTCCTCTTGAAACCAGTGGAACGAGTTCAACTGGATCTGGATCAGGTTGGGCATGTTCAGGACGTCAGACCCTCTGGAGTAGGATTTCCTCACCAGCTCCTTGGCGTTCGAGGCAAATGCCGTGTTGCGTGAACCTGTGACCATCATCCATTATGCTCCTCTAGAGGTGATTTCGCCGCTGTGCACGGCAGCATCATCCGGGGAAACGAGTATCAAACAGATATCTGGGGAAGAAGGTGATAATGATGGAGAATAACATCTCAACAGACACTCATCATAACACATACAACCCACTCTTGTCAATACCTTGACAGGGCTTCAACAATAACTTATAATGCGAAAAAGTGGAGTGCCTGCGGGTGTAACTCAGCCGGCAGAGTGTCTGCTTCCCAAGCAGAATGTCGTGGGTTCGAATCCCATCACCCGCTCCGAATTCCCCAGGGATGTCTGCTTTCCAAGTCCTTCCGCCGAAGGATCGTGGGTTCGAATCCCATCACCCGCTCCACGCAATTTTAGCCGCCCCCCGAAGGGGGGCGGCTTTGTTTATTCCGTTTGGGATATCAACTACGATGGAAAACCTTTCGGAGAGGAGAGTCCTGCCCTAGCAATCGGAATAATCCGACAGCCTATCGGCATACTCCTCCACTTGCTCTCTTCTTACCGCCAGCAAAACCCGGTCCTGGTCGAGAAGGGCGATCCACTCGACAGGAACAAGGGCATCACGCTTGAGTCCTTCTCCTTCTTTTACGAGGAAATGGGTTACGCGCCCGGAAGTGGCGTCATACATCACTTCGTTCACAACACCGATATTGCCGTTCGATGCCTCCACGCTCATTCCCTTCGCCAGGTCCAGCGCGTCGAGTTGATACGGCTTCAAGCCAGCGACGTCGACCCAGCGGTGTCCATCGCCGTTTAGAACAGGAAAATCCATTGTTGCCCCCAGCCTCAATGACGAATAGTTGTTTTCATCCACAGAAACCGGCGCTCCCCTTGTCCGGGAGGCACCCGGCGAGGCACGCCAGCTTCCGGCTTCCCCGGCGACGACCTCGCTTAGCAAGCAGGCTGATTGGGCAGTAATGTCATCTTGTTATATCACACTTTCCGCCCGAAGAGAAGCCAGGTCGCGATGGGTCTTGCAAACATGACTAAGCAAGAAGCATGCCAGCATCTAGAGTTGGTCGCCAGAAAGTGGTATAATTCATTAGTTTGGCCGGGATGGTTCATTTAATAGAGGCATGAGTTGTGCAAGCTATGAATAGATTCCCAGAGGATTCGAGGGCTGGGAGGTGGACGAGCATGGATGAGCATTTGGACATACACGAACAACTACGTAGCGGCGAGGGCGTTCGCCGCCACCTGCCGTTGTCTGGCGACGAGATGCTGAGCGGGCTTTCCGTCCCTATTTCGTCCTGGGAGGACGAGCTGCATATCATCGAGGAAGAACCCGACGTTGCCGACGAGCCGGTCCTCGATCTGGAACAGCTCGAGCTGGAAGACCCGGTTAGAATGTACCTGCGGGAGATCGGCCGAACGGACTTGTTGACCACCGAGGAGGAGAAGCGTTTCGCCCGGCGAATCGAGGAGGGCAAGGTCCTCGGCGCCATCGAGGTGCAACTGGGGCAAGATACCGGCGTCAAGCCCGGTCCCCTGGACGTGGTTCTCTACCTGTTCGAGCGTTTCCATCGAAATAGGGGACTGCTGCCGATTCTGGCCGACTGGAGCGGGGCGCCGGCGGAGGCCACGGTCAAACAACTGTTGCGCCATCGCAGCGTGCGAGATCTCATCGACGGCGAGCTTGGCGCTGATTTCATCCGTAGCGTGGCAAGCAGACTGAACCTGCCCTACGCCAGAGCGGAGGCCAGAATAACCGAGTTCTCCGTCGACACCCGTCTGTTGCCGGCCGAGGTCAGCGAATCGCTTGGCGGAAGAATTGGCGGGCGTTTGCCTGGTCTGCCAACTATGCGACGATCGCTCGAGCCTCTAGCGGCTCAGGTGGGCGCTCACTTCCGCGGCGTCAAAGATGACGCCGCTCGCTCTCAGCAGCGCTTGATCGAGGCCAACCTTCGGCTGGTCGTCAGCGTAGCCCGGAAGCATCTCGGACGGGGGTTGCGACTGCTCGACCTCATTCAAGAGGGCAACGTGGGGCTGATGCGCGCCGTGGACAAGTTCGACTACCGGCGGGGCTTCAAGTTCAGCACCTACGCCACCTGGTGGATTAGACAGGCCATCAGCCGGGCTATCGCCGATCAGGCCCGCACGATCCGCATTCCGGTCCACATGGTAGATACCCTCACCCGGCTGCTTAGAGTGCAGCGCGCGCTGCTGCAAGAGCTGGGGCGCGAGCCCCGGGAAGACGAGGTTGGCTTGCTGATGGGCTTCATCGACGAGACGTCTGAAGGCCAGCTCAGCGCGATCGCTCAGGAGCGCATGCCCCAGTACAGTCCGGAGAGGCCCGCGATGACGCCGGAGGAGATCCGCCGCGAGCATATCCTCCAGTCAGGGGCGCTGCGCTATCGTCACTTGCCATCGCCAGCGCGCGGACGGTTGAGGCACGCCGCGAAGCGAGTGCGCGACATCATGAAATCGGCCCAGCAGCCGATCTCTTTGGAGACTCCGGTGGGGGAAGACGAGGAAAGCCATCTCTCCGATTTCATCATCGATCGCGCTGGCCCGTCGCCGGTCGAGGCGGCCTCCCACCAACTGCTCCGCGAGCAGATAGAAGACGTCATGCGTACGCTGACGCCGCGGGAGCGGGAGGTGTTGGTCCTGCGCTTTGGGCTGGCGGACGGCCAGAGCCGCACCCTCGAAGAGGTCGGCCGCGAGGTTGGGCTGACGCGGGAGCGAATCAGACAGATCGAAGCGCAGGCCCTCGATAAGCTGCGTCATCCGGGTCGAAGTGAGAAGCTGAGAGACTACCTAGAATAGCGGGTTTGGTGTTGGAGCAGGGGTTCGACTTCACCATTCAGGCCAACTGTCCCAACACCTTGGCTCGCGCCGCCCGTCTGACTACATCCCACGGCCTGGTGGAGACTCCCGTCTTCATGCCGGTCGGCACTCAGGCGACAGTCAAGACGCTGACCCCGGATGAGCTGACAGACATCGGCGCCACCATCATCCTGGCCAACACCTATCACCTCTACCTGAGGCCGGGGGTGGACGTGGTCGCCGCCCTGAGCGGTCTCCACCGCTTCATGGGCTGGAACCGGCCGATTCTCACCGACAGCGGCGGCTTCCAGGTATTCAGCCTCGGGCATCTGAGACGGGTCGACGATGAAGGGGTGGTGTTCAAGTCGCACATCGACGGCAGCCAGCATCTCTTCACGCCGGCTTCGGTGATCCAACTGGAGGAACAACTGGGCGCCGACATAATCATGGCCTTCGACGACTGCGCTCCCTTCACGGAAGACCGGCAAGCCATAGAACGGTCCATGGAGCGCACCCATCGCTGGGCGGAGAAGTGCCTGGCGGCCCACCAGCATCCCGCTCAGGCCCTGTTTGGCATCACCCAGGGGGGCACCTTCCCCGACCTCCGTCGTCGCTCGGCCTCCTTCATTGCCGGCCTCGGCTTCCCAGGCTTCGCCCTCGGCGGACTTTGCCTCGGCGAACCCAAAGAGGTGATGCACGCCATGATCGAGGAGAGCGTCGCCGTGCTGCCGCGAGACCGTCCGCGCTATCTCATGGGCGTGGGATCGCCTGAAGATCTGTTGGAGGGCGTGTCCCGGGGAATCGACATGTTTGATGCGGTGCTTCCGACGCGAATAGCCCGAAACGGGGCTCTATTCACCATCACGGGGCGAAAGAACATCCGCAACGCCGGCTTCAGGCTCATCGATCAGCCCATCGAGCCCGGTTGCGACTGCTACACCTGCCAGCGCTTCAGCGCCGCCTACCTCCACCATCTGTTCAAGAGCGAGGAGCTTCTCGGCCATCGGCTGGCCACCATCCACAACCTCCGCTTCCTTCACCGGCTGATGGCCCACGTGCGCCAAGCCATAACCAGCGGCACTTTCCTGGCCTTCAAAACCGAGTTCCTCGCCAGCTATCGCACCACCGATCAAACTGTTCGCCTGGCCCAGAAGCAGAAATGGCTGATAGCACAACGAGCCAAGGGCGCCGGGCAGCAAAGTATGTGATCATCTTTGGCGCGGCACCTCGTTCAGCACGAGCCAGTATAATCCCAACTGCTGTATCGCCTCGACGAACTCCGTGAACTTCACTGGCTTCCGGACGTAGCTGTTGGCATGCAGGCTATAGGTCTGGACCATATCCTCTTCTAAGTTCGATGAAGTGAGTACTACCACGGGAAGGAGCTTTGTCCTCTCGTTGGCACGAATGCGCCGAAGCACCTCCGCGCCATCGATTCTTGGCAGCTTCAGGTCGAGCAATACGACTACCGGCAGGCTCCAGTCAACACCATCAGGCGGTCGATCCACTTGTCGGGGAGATTCGGCCTGGCTGTCGCCGATCCTCAGATAATCGAGGGCCTCGACCCCATCTTGGGCCACAACCAGCTCATTGGCGATCCTCGCGTTCTTCAGAGCCCGCCGTGTAAGCTCAATGTCGTTGGGATTGTCCTCCACCAACAGAATAAGCTTCTTTTCCAAACCCCTACCTCCTACTCATCGACCCAATGTGAAGTACACCGTAGCTCCCTTGCCCACCGAGCCCTCTGCCCAAACCTCTCCGCCGTGACGACGGACGATCCGCTGAACGGTTGCCAGCCCGATACCTGTACCGGGAAACTCGCTCACCGTATGCAGGCGCTGGAAAGGCGAAAACAGCTTGTCTGCATAAGCCATGTCGAAGCCAGCGCCATTATCCGACACGAAGTAGGCTGTCCTGCCTTCTCGCTCGACGACGCCAAACTGCACCTTCGCCTCGGACATCCTGCTCGAGAACTTCCAGGCGTTTTCCAGCAGGTTCTCGAGCACGATCCGGAGAAGGCGGCCGTCGCCGTAGCCGGCCAGCGCCAGGGCAACCGTGAACTCGACTTTACGCTCTGGTTCCGCTCTGGTCAGGCCAGTCGCGACTTCCCGAGCCAGATCGGTCAGGTTCACGTTCATCTGGCGCATGTCGCTGCGAGTGACGCGGGACAGGCTTAGCAAGCCGTCGATGAGTTGAGCCATCAAGGTTGTCGAATCTTGAATAACCTGTAGATAGTGCTTACCATCCTCACCCAACGTTTCGCCGCAATCCTCTAGCAGCGCCTGGCTGAACCCCTCTATACTCCTCAGCGGCGCCCGCAGGTCATGGGAGACGGAGTAATTGAAGGCCTCCAGTTCATGGTTCGCCGCTTCGAGCTCCCTAGCCCGTTGTGCCAGGCTTTCGTTTAATCTCTTGATTTCTCCTTCTGATTCCTTCAATTCGGTGACATCGTGGGCCACGGTCATACTCTGTAGGGGCGTCCCCCTGTCGTCTCTCTTAAAAATGACGTAGGCTGTCTGGAACCAACGCCATTTCCCGTCCGCCGCTTTAGCCCGGATTTCGAGCTCTCGGATGCGGTCGTCAGTGGCTGTCTGGAGTTCAGCCGCAGCGGCAATCGCTCTCGCGTAATCATCGGGATGCACTAGGGACGCCGGGTCGATGACATCTTCTGGCTGGTAGCCCAACAGGGGGAGAGGATTCTTACTAGAATAAAGCTGCTGGCCGGTTACCATGTCGGAGACGCTTAACAAAGCCGGATTCATCTCAGCCAAGCGCTGGAGAAACTGCTCTCTTTCCCTTAAGGTCTCCTCCGCCCCCCTCATCTCTTCCAGCAGCCAGGCGTTCTCGAGCGAGATAGCCGCTTGAGAAGACAGCAATTCCGTCATTTGCGTCTTCTCGAAGGTAAACACCGAATCTGCCAGGCGGTTTTCCAGGTACAATACGCCTATCATCTTTGATTGCTTGACCACCGGAAGGCAAAGGACGGAGCGCAGTTGCAGGCTCTGCACTTCGGGATTGTCTCGGAACACGCTGTCCTTACAGGCGTTGCTAAGAATAACCCTTTCCCCCGTTCGCTGCACGTAGCGCACGATGGCTTTGCAGATGCCGGCGGCGTCCTCCAGCTTCTGATTCGATACGTGCACGGTCTGCTTTTCCTTGACGTGGCTCTCGGCGCGGATAAGCAAGCCTCCTTCGTCCGGTCCGGAAGGCAGGGTCAGCAGATAGCCGTGCTGAGCACCCGAGCTCTCGGTGACCACGTGCATGATCTTCTCCAGCAGGGCGTCCAGCTCTATTTCGGCAGAAATGGCGTAGGCTGACCGCATCAGGTAGTCGACGTCGAGATTGGGGAGCGTATAAGCGGATGGCACTTCGGCATCGGCCACCGCTGAGCGTAGGGCTTTCACTTTCCCCTCAAAATACTCGTGGCGCTTTTCTAAGAGTTCGCTCTCTTTTCGTTCCGCCCGGCACTCTCTGTATAAACGCGCTGCTTCGGCAAAATATGCCCTTGCAGAGCCGTGATGGATCTCAAGAAGAAGCTCGCCGAGACATTCATTAAGGTGACCTTCGAGGAACGTGTACTCTTGTTCGTGGGCGGCATCGATCGCATCGAGGTAAAGACTTCTGGCCTCTTTACGATCGATGGTAACTCGCACCAGTTCCGCCTGAAGAAAGGCAAGATAAGGTCTCAGCAGAGGTCCCAACGCGGCCCACCTCTCGACCTGTTCGATGGCAGGGCGAACCTCTGCCATTAACTCGGCCTTGCTGAAGGCTCCCATTCCCTTTTCATACAGCCTGAGCGCATTCAATGCCCGGAACAGGAACCACTCTCTTTTCAGCACGCTATTGGAAAGCCCCGGAAGATACCGGTCTGCCTTGAGCAGGTGCTCCTGAGCCTCTCGGTGCTCGCCCAAATAATAGTGGGTCAGAGCTTTGTGGATATAATAGCTTGCAAGCGGCGCAGCGTGGTCGTCTCGCTCCCACACCGCCAGTTCCTCTTCCAACCTTCCGGTGGAGGAAGGAGTGTACCCCTTCTTCATCGGCTCCACCCAGCCCGCCTCGGTGGCTTCGGCGAAGCGAGCGGCGATGGTCAGATGATATCTAGTGGAGAACTGATGGCATTCTCTCGCGTAGTCTTCGATAACGGACAGATCCGCTCCCTGAACCTGCAGGTTCCACATGAGAGGGCCATACGAAATGCCCGCATTGTTGAGGTCGCCGCAGGCCTTCCCGCACTCGATTGCCTTGAAGCTGTAGTCTACTATTTCCCGCGGGTGACTTCTCGTGTGCATGTGAATCCAGGCTACCCCGTTCATGCATTTCGTGGCGGCAAAGGTGTTCGGGTATTTCGCCGCCAGAGCGCGGCCAAGCTCGCCGTATGTGAATGACTGTTCGAACTCCTCACGTTCTTCAAAGTAGCTACCCATGATGCAGAAAGCGTAGATCACGCCTTCGTCCAGGCCGCCCGCCAGGCAGTGGAGCGTCGCCTGGGCCGCCATTAGATACATCTCCGGCACGCGCCCGGACAAATACAGGACCGCGATGAGTTCACTGTAGAACGCGGACTCCACCTTCTTCCTTCTGTCCGTGGTAAGAGGCATGTGTAGGAGGGTTTCCCGAATGTCCACGTCCATCGCGGCGATTTCGGCCATCAATTCGTCCCTCTTCCTATCCACCTCTTCTAAACTGTCGGGAATGGATTTGCCAAAATAGGCAAGACCCCGGTTGGCCGTCTCTTTAGCCTTGATGAAATTGCCGGTAGATGACAGCGAAACGGTCTGTTCGGCGAGAGCTTCGGTTCTATCAAGATCAGTCTTCGCGTGGACGAGCAATTCGTTGAGCAGTCTTTCAGAGTTCTCATAGTTCCCGCACATGAGCTCCGTTTTTGCCGCTTTCTGGAATATCTTGAAAGCACCCTCGTAGTGTTGGCCCTCCCAGCAGTCAGGCGGCAACAGTTGCCTGCCGAGATTGTAATACTCATTTGCCGCGTCTGTGGCGAGGGAGTTCAGCGCTTTGTTGCCGGCTGTGTAGTTGAGGTCCGCGAGGAAATAGGCCGCCGTGGGGTTCAGATTCTGCTCCCGCCCCAGATTAAGGTGAGAGACAATGGCGAACAGATTCTCGTGTTTCTCGAGGTCTGGGGCCCCGCGCTCTGACGGTTTCCGCCGAGCTGGGTCACTGCCCCAGCCAGACGGCTGTCCTTCCGGGAAGGACCGAACAGCGGCGAGGAGGTGATTCCCGATTTGCTGGTGGATCTGGCGGCGTCTTTCTGCCGAAATGGCAGATAGCGCCGCCTCCTGAACCCGGTCGTGGACGAACTGCAACTGGTTCTTATTCTCCATCAGCAGCCCCTGGCCAAGAGCAAGTTTCAACATGCTAAAGGTATCCCGCAGGGTCAGTCCCCTGATCAGTGATAAATCGGCAGGCGAGAAGGTATTACCAAGACAAGCGCAGTATTCCAGCAGCTCTATGACATCCGGCGGGAGCTTCCGAATCTTAGAACTGAAAAGCGCCACTACGGTGGTTGGCATGCTAGACCGATGAATCCTCTCGAAGTCCCATCGCCACCGTCGTTTTTTATCCAAGGACAGGAGGTTTTCGTTATAGAGATATGACAGGCTCTCGCTGACAAACAGCGGATTTCCCTCGCTCAGCGCGGTAATGAAATCCGACAGCGCCTTAGTTTGGAGCGGTGGAGCGTCGAGAATGTACGAGACCATTTCGTGGCAATGTTCGGGCTTCAAGGGCTCGAGTCGAATCTCCGTCAACGGCTGGTTACTCTCTTTGGCGCTCCGAATGAGCTTGGACAGAGGATGGCTCGGGTCCACCTCGTTGGAGCGGTACGCGCCCAAGAAGAAGAGATACGGGTGGTCCTTGCGATTGGCAAATAGGTTGGCCAGAAAGTCGAAGGATGCCGTATCACACCACTGAAGGTCGTCTATGAATAGCACCAATGGGTTCATCTCACTCGCCAGAGATGTTAGAAACCGGTCGAAGACATCGCGGAACCGGTTCAGCGATTCCACTGGCGGAAGTTGGGGAACGTCGGGTTGTGAACCTATCAGGGCTTCCAGCTCGGGAATTACATCGGTCAGAACCCTCGCGTTCCCACCCACCGCTTTCAATATCCTGTCTCTCCGCAGCGTGACCCTTTCGTCGCTCTCAGTCAAGAAAGCTCGCATCAGGTTTCTCAACGCCTGCGTGAGGGAGCTGTACGGGATGTTCTTCTGGTATACGTCGAATTTCCCCGATGTGAAGTAGCCCCGGTGCCTGACGATCGGCTCCTGCAGCTCCTGTATAAGACGGGTCTTGCCTATGCCGGGCAGGCCGGAAATGAGCAGCGAGCGAAACTCCCCCCGGGCAACTTGTTCGTAATGTTCGAGGATGTTGTCGGCCTCCTCTTGGCGTCCGACCATCTTGGATATGAAGGCAACCCTGTAGGCATGAAAATGGCTTTCCAGAGGAAACTCGGTAATCGTACCCTTGCCCAAGAACTCGTCCCGGCATCTCTCGAGGTCGGCGTGAAGCCCGCTGCTACTCCGGTAGCGTTTCTCGGGATCCTTGAGCATGAGCTTGGCGACAATTGCGCTCAAAACGCGAGGGACCGCGGGGGTTAGCTCGTGGACCATAGGCGCATCTTTGGCGAGATGAGAATGGATCATCTCGAGAGGATCGTCGGATTGGAACGGCAGACGGCCGGTCAGCAGTTCGTAGAAGACGATGCCGAGAGAATACAAGTCCGATGAGAAAACCACCCAATGGCTAATGCGTCCCGTCTGCTCCGGCGAGGTATAAGCCAGGGTGCCCCGGATGAAGGAGGGGTCGTAGATGAAATGGCTGACGTCCGTAATGTCGACCGCGCTCACAAAGTCCGTCAATCGGACCTCCAGCGTGTCCGGGTTGACGAGTATGTTATGAGGCTTCACAGCGCCGTGAATGATTCCTGCCTCATGGACTTTGCTCAGAGCACCGGCGAGACTGCAGGCGATTGTCAGAAAATCGCCCAAGGCTATCCCCCGCTGCGGTTTTGTCAGCTTGTTCAGCGTCACACCGTCAAAATAGTCCTGAGTAATGAAGCAGATCTCGTCCCTCGCCTCGAATGAAATGGGCGTAATCAGCAGGGGATCAGACAAGACCTTGAGATGCTCGATCTTCTGTCGGAGCTGGGATTTCTTATAGTCGGGAAGAGAGGTCGCTTTCAGGATCTTGAGTACCAGCGGCCGATCGGGGTTTCCCTTGTGGTACGCCTTGTAAACTTCCGCTTGGGGGCCTGCTGCGATCTTCTCGGCTAGCTCGTAATTAGGGATTGTCTCTATCACGGCTTCGCTATTTTCTCGCTTCCTTGAGTTGTTGGAGGAGTCGATTTCGCCCTTCCTCTGCCCGCTTACGTGCTTCGGTTTCCCTGCGCAGGTCGCCATCAGCCTTGGCCACTTTCTCGGCCAGCTCCCTGACTCTTGACTCCAGTTCGTCGCGAGTTTTCCGCAACTCCTCTTGCATGCGTCGCTCGTTCTCCATCGCCTCCTGAGCGGCAAGCGATCTTACCACCAATTGCTCGTTTACGTCTCGTAGTTGCTCCATCAACCTATCGCGTTCTTGCTCCGCTTTCCTGCGCTCTCGCCTTACGTCCGCTTCTCGCAGCTCCCGCCGGACGGCAGGTATTAATCTTCCCAGATGGCCCTTCAGTATATAATCGGATGCCCCGGCCTTCATTGCCCGCACGGCGACATCCTCCCCGATTTGGCCCGATACGACGACAAACGGCAGGTCGATCCCCTTTGCCTGCAATAGCTCCAGCGCAGCCAGCCCGCTGAAGCGGGGCATTACGTAGTCGGCCAGCACTATGTGCCATTCCCGCCCCTGCAAGGCCTCGCTCATTGCCTCGGCAGTGTCCACTCGCTCCGATATAGGATCGTAGCCCCCTCGCCGCAGCTCTCGCAGCAGCAGCTCGGCGTCGTCCTCAGAATCCTCGACAACCAATACGCGCAGTCGTTTGTCCATAGGTTAGTTCTCCCCTAGTCGGTCGGTCTCATCAGTCGACCTGCTTCCCAACGAGGCGATTCGCTCCGGGCGATGCGTTGCCCGTATCTGACGGCGAACGCAGGGCATCTCGGCATCGAGCAATTGTCCGGCGGGCAGTGGCGGCTAGCCCTACTTTCAGGGCCGGCGAAGCGGGCATCAAAGCATGGAACAAGAAGGGAGGCTGTTTCATAAAGTGCATTGACTAGAGTGAATGAAGCAAGCGGGCCAGACAGGCAGAGAGAGAGAGAGAGAGAGAGAGAGAGAGAGAGAGGAGAACTGCTTGCCAGATCGCTCTCTCCTTTCAAGAGCCCCCCGCTTTCCCATCGATTCTTTGCCGACACCATGAATTAGATCATATCACAAGAGCGACCAAAGGCGCAAGTGTACGGTGTGGCGACCGGGGTGACGGTTTCTAGCTGCGCGATGGCCGGCCGGCGCCGGCCGGCCATGCTTGACGAGTGAGGAACGCTACTGCTTGGTAGTCTGCACCTTGATTTGCTTGGCCTTGGCTTCCTCCGCCTTGGGCAGGCGCAGGGTCAGCTCGCCGTTCTCAAATGTCGCCTGCGCTTTTTCAGCTTGTACGCTCACCGGCAGGGTCATGCTCCGCTCGAAGCGGCCAAAGTACCTCTCACGCCTGATGAGCTCCTTGCCTTTCTCCTCGACCTCCTCTTTGCGCTCCGCCCGAATGGTGAGAAGGTTTCCGGCCATGGAGATGTCCACGTCCTCGGGTTTCACGCCCGCTACCGTGGCCTTGACCAGCAGGTGGTCTGGCATTTCGTACACGTCGATGGGCAGAACCCGCGCGCCCTCTCCCGGTCGGGGCAAGCTCGGCATGTAGAAAGGCTCCTCAAACACCCTGTCCAGCATCTCCCGCATGTGTCGCAATTCCCCCAAAGGCTCCCAACGGCTAATCGCCATAAGTATTGACCTCCTAACTGAATGTACCGATTTCGGTCTGGTGATGGTGAGCGCACATCCGAGGCAGCAAGACCAGTGCCACGCTCATCCACAGCCGTGGGTCTCCCTACTTCGTCCGCGCCACAGAGTACCAGACCATGCCATCCTTCACCGTCTTCGCCAGCGCACCCTCGGCGCGCATCAGTTCGAGGTGGGCGAGGGTCTCGGTCACTGCCCCCCGCTTGGCGTTAGGCGGCAACTCTTCCCAAGACATCCCCATTGTCGCCCACGGGATGTCCGGCGCAATCTGGTGGCTGTCTTCGACTCGGCGCCAATGGCCTTGACGATATGCCGCTTGCGCTCGGCGTGGTGCTCATGGATTTCTTGAACGCGCTCTGGCAGATCGTGGAATACGTGTTCGTGGGCCGGCAGGACCACATCCACCGGCAGCGCGGCCACCGCCCGCAGAGAATCCAAGTAATCGGGCAGCGGGTTGCCCATGGATTGACGGTGCATGCTGATGTTCGGCGTGATCGTCGGCAGGATGTGGTCGCCGGACACTAGCACACGATGCGCTCGCTCGTAGAAGCAGATGTGGCCAGGCGAGTGGCCGGGCGTCCAGATGATCTCGAAGTCGAAGTCGCCAACGCGCAGGTGCTCGCCACCGCGCACCGGATAGTCGGGCGTTGCCACCCAGACCAGCCCAAGCACCATCATCGAAGCGCGCTGCAACTGCGGTCGATCGGCCTCCGGCACGCCGTTAATGCGCAGCCACTGGTCCATCTCGTCAAGCAGGCTATCGTAGTGAACGTAGCGTGATTCGAGGAACGAGCGCTCGATCTCGTGGATGACCAACTGCGCTTTGGTGTGCTGCTTGAGGCGTCCTACCAGGCCGTAGTGATCGGGATGCACGTGAGTGATCGCAATGTACTTCAGATCGCCGAAGGACACCCCCTCATCGCCTAGCTGACGGGCCAGCGAGCCAAAGGCCTCGTCGGTGTTCCAGCCGGTGTCGATCAGCAAGCAACCATCTTCGGCCTTCACCAGATAGGAGTTCAGGTAGCCGAGCGGGTTGTCAGGTATAGGCACCTTCAACTGGTGAATCCCGGGGATTATCTCCATGACTGTCTCCTCTCGTTTAGTAGGTACCTTAACAGTTTGGTTGCCGAGCTATATCGAATATACGCCGCGCGTTACTCGCAGTCAAGCAGGGGCCAAACCGGCCAAAGTATCTGATCGACGGTGGCATTACAGGAACACCATTTGTGCTCCTCCTAAACCATGCCTCGAACCCGGGGTGTTTGTTCCCTCGCTCGCTCATTGCCTTCCGGCGCCGGTTGGGGTATACTTATCAGATAACGCAGTTATCAGTCGATCCCTGAACCCACGGGCCATTCGCGCCAAGAGAGGTTGGGGCTAGAAACATGCCGGTGGACGAACTGCTCGACAAGGTAAGCGAATACCTGGCGCAAGACAAGGTCGAAGCGGTCAGAGAGGCCTATGAGTTCGCCGCGGACGCGCACGGCCTGCAGACCCGCCGGTCAGGTGAGCCGTTCGTGGAGCATCCGGTCCAAACCGCCCTGATTGTGGCGGATCTCCGCCTCGACGCCGAGGCGATACAGTCGGCTCTCCTGCACGACGTTCCCGAGGATTGCGGGATTCCCCTGCAGACGATCGAGCAGCATTTCGGTCCACGCGTCCGCCTGCTGGTTGACGGCGTAACTAAGCTGAGCCGGTTGGCCTGGCACGAGCGCGGCAACGGCGCCAAGACGCGGCGGTCCGAAGAGACGGATTCGCAGGCCGAGAACCTCCGCAAGATGTTCATCGCCATGGCCGAAGACATCCGGGTGGTCCTCATCAAGCTGGCCGACCGCCTCCACAACATGCGGACCCTCTCCTACCTGCCGGCGGTCAAGCGACAGGCCGTCGCCGAGGAGACCATGGAGATCTTCGCCCCACTGGCCTCGCGGCTGGGGATTTGGCAGCTCAAGTGGGAGCTCGAGGACCTCGCGTTCCATTACATCGAACCGGAGCGATACAAGGAGATCGCCCGGCTGATCGCCAGCCGCCGCGCCTCTCGGGAAAATTACATTGAGAAGGTCGTTTCCGTGCTGGAGCAGGAGCTGACCAGGGCCGGGATAAAAGCGGAGATAATGGGGAGGCCCAAGCACATCTTCAGCATCCACAAGAAAATGGAGAAGTACGCTCAGCAGGGTAAGAGCTTCGACCAGATTTACGACTTGCTTGCCGTCCGTATCCTCGTGGACGAGCTCCAGGACTGTTACAGCGCCTTGGGAGTGGTGCACAGCCTTTGGCACCCCCTTCCCGGCCAGTTCGACGACTACATCGCCAATCCCAAGGAAAGCATGTACCAGTCCCTCCATACGACCGTGGTCTGCCTCGGCGGCAAGCCATTGGAGATCCAAATACGCTCCCGCGATATGCATCGCATAGCGGAATATGGCATCGCCGCTCACTGGCGGTACAAGGAGGGAGCCAAGAAGGACGTCAGGTTTGACGAGAAGATCGCCTGGCTGCGGCAGTTGATCGAGTGGCAAAAGGACCTCGCAGGCGCCCGGGAATTCGTGGAATCGATCAAGACCGATATGTTCCGGGACCAGGTGTTCGTCTACACGCCCACAGGCGAGATCAAGGACCTTCCTGCCGGTTCCACGCCCCTCGATTTCGCCTATCGTATCCACACCGATCTCGGCCATCGCTGCGTGGGCGGCAAGGTGAACGGGCGGCTGGTGCCGCTCGATTACCAGTTGCAGAACGGCGACATCGTCGAGATCATTTCCTCGAAAACGTCAAAGGGACCGTCCCGCGATTGGTTGAATCCCAACCTTGGCTACGTCCGCACGTCCCATTCCAAGGAGAAAATCAGGCAGTGGTTCAGGAAGCAGGAGCGGGGCGACAACATCGAGAGAGGCAAAGAGCTTCTGGAGAAGGAGTTCAGGCGCCTGGCCCTCGGTCTCGGCCAGGAAGAGGAAATCGCCCGCATGTTCAAATTTGACAAGCTGGACGACTTCCACGCTGCCATCGGCTGCGGCGAGATCAGCACCGCTCAGATCGCCTCCCGGCTCTTCTCTCAGCAGGAACGCCACGAGCTTCCCGAAGTGCTGCCGCGCGGCGAGGAATCCAGCTCTGCCGTGGAGGTCATGGGCATCGGCGACCTGCTGACCCACCTGGCCCAGTGCTGCAGCCCGGTGCCGGGAGATCCGATCGTCGGCTATATTACCCGCTCCCGGGGCGTGACGGTCCATCGGTCCGATTGCCCAAACGTCCTCAACGAGGACGAAACGGAGCGACTCATCAAGGTGGACTGGGGCCGCGCCCGGACCAAGCTCTATCCCGTCGTCGTGCGCATGGAGGCCCTCGACCGGGTCGGCCTATTGCGGGACGTGACGACCATCTTCTCCGAGGAGAAGCTGAACATGGCGGCGGTTGCCACGCAGAGTCGCAGCGACCACACGGCCTCCATTAGCATAACCGTGGAGACTAGCGGCCTTGAGCAACTTAGCAAGCTCCTCCAGAAGATAGAAGGAGTTCGGGGCATCATCAGCGTGGCGCGCGGCTAGTGCGCCTTACCAACGCTTCTGAGGGAGACACGAGGGGGGAGGCAGCCGTAGAGGCGAAGCCCTTCTGAGAAGGACGCTGAGACTCGGACTGGCCTCGATGCTATTTCGAGAATGCTTCGCCGCCCCGCGCCTGCCCCTCGCCCGCGCCTGTTCCCTGCGACAAGGTCGGGCGCGCCAACAACCCGGGCGGGCGAAGCGTTCGCAATCGTGTTTGATAGCCAGGATTGAACCGATCCTGCGAATGCTTCGCCCCTACCTTCCCCCGCCGCCATCGCAATGACCTGATCAGATCTACATACCGAGGATCTTGTGCAACAGCGGCGGCGCCTGAACCCGGTCGTGGCCCAACTCGAAGGCCGCTCGCATCTGGCTTTCCACGGCCTGAATGTCTTCACTGCTGCGGGCATGCACCTCTAACAGCGGGGATCCGGGAGAGATCTGATCACCAACCCTGGCCTTTATTACAAGCCCGACGGAATGGTCGATGGCGTCGCCCTTCTTGCTCCTCCCACCGCCAAGGCGGCCCGCTACCACGCCTATCGCCTTGGCGTCGATTCCGGTCAGAATACCTTCCCGATCGGCTGCCACTATCCGCACGGCAGGCGCCGATGGCAGGCGGGAAGGATCGTACACGTCTCTTTCGTCCCCTCCCTGCCCGGCAACTAGCTCGGCCAATTTGGACAGGGCGGTGCCGTTCTTGAGGGACGCCGCCAACTGCCAGCGCGCCGCGGCCGGGTCTTTCCCCACCCCGGCCGCCGCGGCCAGATGGGAGCCAAGGACGAGACAAAGCTCTACCAGGTCGGCTGGCCCCTCTCCGTGGAGGGTTTGGATCGCCTCTTTGACCTCCAGGGCGTTGCCCACGGCGGCGCCAAGGGGCTGACTCATGTCCGAAATGACGGCCATCATCCGCCTGCTGGCGCGCTGGCCTATTCTCATCATAGTATTGGCCAGCGCCTCGGCCTGCGCCCGGTCCCGCATGAAGGCGCCTCTGCCAGTCTTGACGTCGAGCATGATGATCTGCGCACCTGCAGCCAGCTTCTTGCTCATGACGCTGCTGGCGATGAGCGGAATGCTGTCGACCGTGGCCGTGGCGTCCCGGAGCGCGTAGATCTTGCCATCTGCCGGCGCCAGATCGGCGGTCTGGGCGGCGATAACGATGCCACGCCGCCGCAGGTTGGCGATGAACTCCTCCTTAGACAGATCGACTCTGAAGCCGGCGAAGGATTCGAGCTTGTCCAGAGTTCCCCCGGTGAAGCCAAGGCCCCGCCCCGACATCTTCGCCACGGGTACGCCGATGGCCGCCAGCGCGGCCAGGAGGACGAGGGTAGTCTTGTCGCCCACTCCCCCGGTGCTGTGTTTGTCGACGGCAACCAAGCCCAGCTCGCCGAGATCCAGCCTGCTTCCCGAGCTAACCAAGGCATCGGTGAGCGCCAGAAGCTCCGCCTCGTCCATGCCACGCCAGACGATGGCCATGAGGAGGGCCGCCATCTGGCTATCGGGGATGTCGCCACGCGTGTAGCCGAGGACGAGAAACCTGATCTCCTCCTCGCCGAGCGCCTGACCATCTCTTTTCTTGGCAATGAGATCAACAGTCCTCAAGGCTTTCTCCATAGGATAGAGGGTAGAGGGTATAGGGCGGGGGGAGAGACCCCTCTACCCTCTACCCTCCTACCACACCGTCGTCTTGCGCTCGTCCGCCACCCGTTGGTAAACATCCTTGGTCTGTTGGGCGATATGGCTCCAGTCGTAGAGCGATCGCACCTTCTTGTAGGCATTCTCTACCCGGGCCTGCGACCAGTCCGGCCGCAGCAAGCAGTGGAGAATAGCCCAGGCTAGAGAGTCTGGATTATCCGGGTAGGCCTTCATGCCGGTCTCGTTGTTTTCCACAACCTCCGCGAAGCCGCCGACGTCGGTTACCACCACCGGCGTCCTAGCGGCCATGGCTTCCAAGGCGACGATGCCAAAGGGCTCGTAGATGCTGGGGAACACGGCGAGGTCGGCCACTTTGAACAGCCGGTCACGTGCCTCGTCGGAAATAAAGCCTGCAAAGTAGACGCGATCAGAGACCCCCAACTCCCAGGCGCGGTGCTTCAAATGGCTGGCATACTCGCCGGTGCCGGCGATAATGAATTTGGTCTTGGGCTGCTGGCTAAGCACGCGAGGGACCGCCTCGAGGAGAACCTGCAGCCCCTTCTCCGGCACGATTCGCCCCACGCTGAACACGATCCGCTCGTCGGGGGCGCCGTAATGCGTCCTAAACTCCGCAAGGTCCACTCCCTCGAGGCAGTCGAACCGCCCGGTCTCCACGCCGTTGGGAACGACGTCGATCTTGTCCCAGGGAGATCGCAGCACCTGCTCGATCTCTCGGCGCATGTAGTTGCTGCAGGCGATCACGCGCCAGGCCTCGAAGGTCAGCCACCACTCTACGTTATGGATCGCCCTTTGGATCTCACCGCCGAGCCAGCCCCGGTTGCGACCGTGCTCGGTTGCATGGATCGTGGCGATCAGAGGAGTCTTGTAGGCGTGCTTCAGGGCGATCCCGGCTTGAGCCACCAGCCAGTCATGGGCATGGATCAAGTCAAACTTTCCCATTCGGTCGATAAGGCCCCTGCCGAATAGCTCGAGATT
This sequence comes from Chloroflexota bacterium, assembly GCA_016190625.1. Lineage (GTDB taxonomy): Bacteria > Chloroflexota > Dehalococcoidia > JACPQF01 > JACPQF01 > JACPQF01. The sequence continues at coordinate 30,107 of JACPQF010000056.1, forward strand.
CAGGTTCGTTCGCTGGGCCTGAGTAAAGAAGTCAATCCTATCTACCCAGCCTGGCTCCACCCTATGAACCGTGGTATCGGCCTCACCGCCGTCGACGATCTCCTCAGCGTCCCCACCCCGCCAGCCTGGCGTCAGGAGATGTATCTCCACGCCTTTGCGGTTCAGCTCCGGGATCAGCTCCGTGACGTGTTTCCCCAGCCCGCCGACGTTGTGGGGTGGGTACTCCCAAGACAGCATCAAGACGCGCATGTTACCTCCTATCGGTAGGGTATAGGGTATAGGGTATAGGGTATAGGGTATAGGGCGGGGGGAGAAACCCCTCTAC
>JACPQF010000005.1 GCA_016190625.1 Chloroflexota bacterium
CTTCCGCGGAAGGATTCGCCCCTACTCTCGCGACAGGTGGCTGTTCCCTGAGCAATGCCTATCTGGTATGACCGTAAAACCTGGTTAGAAAGGTCGGAGATACACCCAAGAGATAGGAGTAGCGGAGGCACCACATGACGAGAATGGTGCGGCAAATGCCGTTCTTCTCCCAACGGCGGGCGGAGGTGGTGGCAGCCACGGGTAAGCGCGCTGTCCGGCCCAGCCGGCGCATGCGGGCGCCCAGGTCTAGGTCTTCCATGAGGGGAATGGCGCTGTAGCCACCCAGTTGGCGAAAGGTCCGGGCGCGGATGAAGATGGCTTGATCGCCGGTAAAGCCGCCGACGAGCCTGTCCCGCAGGTTGATGCCAGCCTCGACCACCCGGAAGACGAGCCGGGGGCTATCGAGCCGGACCATGAACCTCCCACCCACAACCGCCGGATCGCTTAGCGCCGTCTCGACGCGATGGAGGGCGTCCGGGGGAAGCGATGTGTCGGCGTGGACAAACAGCAGCACATCTCCTCTGGCCCGGCTGGCCCCCAGATTCATCTGCTTCGCCCGCCCCCGCTCGCCAATGAGAACCGTGGCGTAGGGCCGGGCCTTCCCCACCGTATCGTCCGCGCTTCCCCCGTCGACCACCAAGATCTCGAAATCGCCTTCGAGGCCAATCAGGCGTTGCAGCGCCATCTCGATCCTTGCCACTTCATTGAGCACTGGCACGATAATGGAAACAATCATAGCCATCGGTGTTTATCTGTGTCCATCTGTGGTTTCGCCCATCACCGCCGTAGGGCGAAAATGAGGCCGCCAGCCAGGCTCACGACGGTCACGAGGGCCCAGAACAAGAGCGAGGCGGCCATAGCGTTTGTATCGCCGATGGCTGTCTCGCCGACCCTGACGGAGCTGAAGAAGACGATATAGGCGCCCTCTCTCACCCCCAGGCCATTGAAGGAGATGGGGAGCATCTGAACGGCCATGATGATGGGGATGACGAGGACGCAATAGACGAGCGAGACATCTTGGCCGAGGGCGCGAAAGATGGTGTAGTTTATCGCGATCACCGTGGCATGAAAGCCAATGGACAGGATGATGACCCACAGGAGAACCCATTTGTTGCTGAAGCTGATGGCCATCGATTTGCCCACGCCGACGACCTTGTCGCGAAGGGAGAAGAGGTTGGGGAGGGCGATCCTGCTGCCGAGTGAGCGCCTTATTCCGGGGCTGGCGAACACGACGATCACGATGCCAAAGAGGACGAGCAGGCCCACTACTGCCCCGGTGAATCCGCGGGAGATCTGGTAGCTTAGCAGCAGACCGACGACGGCCGTGAGGCCCAGAGCGAAGCCGGCGAGAATCCGTTCGCCCACTACGGACGCCGTGGCCTCCGGCATCCGACCGGTATGCCGGCCGATGTCGGCAATGCGCACCACGTCGCCCCCGATGTTGGTCGGCAGAAAGTTGTTGAAGAACAGGCCCACCAGATAGGAGGTGAACAACTTGGTGAGCGAGACCCGTACCCCCTGAACGGTGAGGAGCCACTGCCACTTGTAGGCGCTGATCACCAGGGCGACCACCACGAGGAGAAGACCAACAGCAAGCCAGGGCTTGCTGGCTCCCGCCAGATTGTCCAGAAACTGGGAGAACCCCACGCTGCGAAAGAGGATGACCAGAAGGGCCACGCTTATCAGCGGGCGGACCAGGCGAGATAAGCCGAGACCTTTCTTCTGCGCCTGAATTGTAGTGGTTGCCGTTTGTTCTAGTTCCATTGTTGGCTAGTTTTCTCCTAGTTTCGACCCGACCTGCGGTATCTGTTATTCTGTTGTTGGCGGACCGGCCTTCGGGCGCCCTCACCCTAAGCCTCTCCCATCCTTCGTCCTTCTGCCGAAGGAGACGGAAGGATCAGAGAGGGATGAATCGCCCTAGCCCTCCCCTCCTTCCGAGGAAGGATGGCGGGAGAGGGAAGGGGAGGCGAGCTTGCGGTCGAGATTGGCCTTCACGGCGAAGCCGAGGACGAACAGAGCCGCCACGGCGCCGAAGGCCAGGAGACCGAACTTGACGCCACCGGTCAGGTTCTCGCCAAGAATCGAGTATACCACAGTGGCAGGCAGTTGCCCAATGCCGGTAGCTACCATGAACTCGACAAAGCCGATCTTGGTCAGGCCCGCAGCGTAGCTTATCAAGTCGAAGGAAACCACGGGAATGAGCCTGGTGATGAGGACGGCGTGGGTTCCGTAGCGGTCGAAGAAGTCGTCCGAGACCTTCAAGCCCTTGGTCCCCACTATCCGCTCCACAACCGGCCGCCCAAGGGCTTTGGCGATGAAGTAGCAGATAGCAGCACCGACCATCGCCGTGCTCCAGGAAAGCGCTGTCCCCCAGACGGCGCCGAACAGGAGACCGTTGGTCAGGGTAAGGACTACGGCGGGAAAGGGCACGATGGAGTGGACCAGCATGATCGCCGCCGAGACCACTGGTGCCCAGAAGCCGAAGGCCAGGAGGTATTCCTTCAGTTCCCCGACCTTGCCCCTGGCGACCAGCCCCATCATCTGATTCACGCTGGCCCGCAGGTCCGGGAGGGCGAAATAGAGCCCCACCAGCACCGCTCCCAAGGCAATAACCAATATGGCCTGTCCTTTTCTGCCGAGCAAAAGAGTCTCCTTAGTAGCTGTCAGTCCTTCCGGACCAACGGTTTGGGACCTCAGTGCCTTTGTGCTTAACCTCCGTCGCCGCCGGGAACATCGGATGGCGGCGACCCAGACGATGATGGGCACCACCAGAAACGGCGAGCGCGAGATCAGGGCGTAGGTCTGGTAGGAAAATTCTGGGCCTCTCAGGACCCACTCGGCAAAGGCCGTGTAGGGCTGAAAAGGCCAGTAGATCACTCGCTGCAAAGCGTACCAGAAGGATGGGAGGGTGGCCGTCCAGACGAAGGAGTTGACGACCACCACCAGACTGGTTGCGAAGTATAGCAGGGAGAGCAAGCTGGCCGCTGCCCAGATCAGGGTGCTACTTTTCGATGGGCGTGTCAGTCTCGTTCCCCCATTCTTGCCAGGAGCCATCGTAGTTGTGGATCTTCTCATAGCCAAGGAGACGAAGCGTTAGGTACGTCACCGACGACCTTTGGCCCGTTTGTCAGTAGGCGTGGACTTCCTTGTCCTTCGTCACTCCTTTGTCCTGATACATCTTGGCCAACTCCGCGGGCGACTTGAAGGTATCGTCCGCCGTGAACAGGGTACGCCAGTCGATGTTCACCGCGCCCGGAACGTGGCCGCCCCGCTTAGTCCGCACGTCCTCGCCCCGGTATTCCTCGGGAGAGCGGGCGTCGACGATGGCGATACCGCCTTTGCCCACGGCAGCCCGCATCTCGGCCAGGGTATCGAGCCTGGCAGGCTCAGCTTTAGCCGTGAACTTGGCAGCCGTCACGGCCGGCTCGGCCGTGGAGGTCTCCTTGTTCTCCTTCTGCCACTTCTTGTAGCCTCCGTTGAGAACCGAGACCTTCTTGTGGCCGTAATACTCCAGCGTCCACAGAACGCGCGAGGCCGAAGTCTCCTTCCCAGCGTCGTAGACGACCACCCGGTTGTCGTTGCCGATGCCCTTGCGGCCGAATAGGTCCTCGATCTGCTGGGGGCTGCCGGCCATTCCGCCGGGCCCGGTGGGCAGGAAGGTTTCGCCAACGGGGATACTCACCGCCCCCTTTATGTGTCCAGCCTTGAAATCGTTCGCCGAGCGGGCGTCGATGATTCGAATGGTAGGGTCGGCAAGCTTCTGGGCCAGCCAGTCGGTTTCGACCAGCACCTCGGTGTTGGCGGTGCTGGTCGGCACTGTCGTGGGCTGAGCCACCGTCTTGGTTGGCGAGGGGGCTGCTGCCGGCGAGGCGGGCGACGGAGAACAGCCAGCCACCAGCGCCAGGGCGACGACGGCGATCGTCGCTAATACGATGAGGCTCCGCCTCAGGTCCGGTTTCCAGGGGTTGTGCATGGTTCGGTTTTCCTTTCTATGGCAATTCTAGATAGGACCGATCGGTCGGACCGGTTTGATCGGTCAGATCACCGGATCTTCATGAAAAGGTGTTTCAGCCCCTCTTTGGCTTTGTGGCTTAGGGAGCTGTGGGCGCTCATCTTCTCCGGCAGGCGGAGAAACATACCGTAGGGCAGGCCGAAGGCAACCTCTCCTACCTCGTACTCGCCGTAGAGCCTCGCCCCGTCGCAGAGGAGGCTGAAGTTCGGCTGGCCGTCGATGGCGATCTGGGCGCTGATCTCGCCGCAGATGGATATCTGGCCCTTGAACCGCCCGTTGACGCCGTCCAGCAGAAGCGACAAGGTCATCGCCTGCTCCGGGTTCAAGATGAAGATGACGTGGTCGGCGTCCTGAAGCGGCCCGATCCTGATGGCCTTGGTGCGAGTCTTGACCCGCGGCTCGATGTTGACGTACTTAGGGTCGCGGAAGCCCAGCACCACCTCGGCCTCGGCGCAGGCCTCGTCTCCGAGCCTGATGAGGAAGCTCTGCCCCTTGGCGGCGTCGCGAACGGCGCGGCAATAATGAATGGGTTTGGCCGGCTTTGCCCCTTCGCTCACATCTGTCTCGTAGATCTTTATTCCCACGGGCTTCAAGGTCATCCCCAAGTAGGTGCGAACCGACTCTCCTATCTTCTCGGCATCTTCTGGCATCTCTTATCCACCGATCACGATTAAGTTGATAGTAATAGTCAACTTTACGGTGGCATGATAGCAGGAAAAGCGGCCAGTGTCAATACTTTTTTGGCCGACTTTTTTTGGCCGAGTTCTTTGCCGATGGCGGTAACGGATTAGGAATCTGTCCCCCGGTCTCATGGCTGTGCCCGATTGGCCCGATCAAGTTGGTTCTGGCAGTTCAGCTCGATTGAACGTATAATATGTTTAGGAAACGCTGAACGACGGGAGGGCAAGATTGGCGGACCAGCTACGGGAGGCGAGAGAGGGCCTGATCCAGAGCCTTGGCAGGGTGAGTGCCTTCTGGGGCTTTAGCAAGATCGTCGGCCAGCTCTACGGCCTCCTCTACCTCAGCCCCGCGCCCCTATCCCTCGACGACATGGCCGTCGCCCTCGGCGCCAGCAAGGGCAACGTCAGCATCAACGTCCGCCTGCTGGAGAGGCTAGGAATGGTGCGCAAGGTGTGGCAGAGGGGCGAGCGGAAGGACTACTACGAGGCGGAGACCGACTTCTGGCAGATCGTCAAAGATATCCTCAGAGAGCGGGAGAAGAAGGAGTTCGATCAGGCCCTCCGATCCGTATCCGACTGCCTTCGCCTGGCCGCCGAGGTAACAGGCCGAACCGGAGCAGGCACGCCCATCCGCGCCGAAGCGGCCTTCGTCGAGGGCCGCCTCCGGCGCATGGAAGAGTTCTTCAAGCTGATCGACGGCTTCGTCCACAGCGTGCTGGTGTTGGAGGATCTCCGGTTCCCTCCCCCTTTCGGAAGCGGGAGAGGGGGTGCTGACCCAGCCGGTACCCCGACGCGGTGAGGATTCGCCCCTACCCTTTGTAGTCCAACACCACGACCTGTGCGTTCTCCGGTATGTTGGTTTTGCTCACCGAAAGCTTGGGCTGGGGGTGAACTTCCGTGAGACCCATCTCCTTGAGAAACTTGTCCACCGGCTCGAAGTCATACTTCAGGGCCTCGGTCTTGTAGTGCATGGGAATGACGATTTTCGGCTGGATAAGACTGATGGTCTCGACCGCAGCGCTGGCGTCGATGGTGGCCCTGCCGCCGACGGGAACCAGAAGAATCTGGACGCTGCTCAACAGCTCGACCTGCTCGGCTGTGGGGACGTGGCCGAGGTCGCCGAGATGGCAGATGGTCAGGTCCTCCATCTCGATCAGGTAGACGGTGTTCTTGCCCCGCTTTTTCCCGCCCTCGGTGTCGTGGAAGGTGCTGATACCGGTGATGAGGACGCCGGCGATGTCGTATTCTCCCGGGCCGTCCACAACCTTAGGCGAGCCGCCGATGCCTTCCCGAAAATTGTGGTCGGCATGCTCGTGGCTTACGGTCACGATGTCTGCCGTCTGTCGCCCCAGGTTGTAGCCCACGCTCTTGTCGTAGGGATCCGTAATGAGCGTCGCCTCCTTGCCCCTTAGCTTGAAGCACGCGTGCCCGATCCAGGTGATCTCCATGTCTTGCCCTCCTAGACGTCTATAGCCGAGCCGTGGCGGATTCGCTCTTCACAGGGGCGAACGGCCATTCGCCCTTACGGCCGTTAGTGCGAACCTGCCGTTAGAAAAGATACCACAACGGGCCGGGATCTTGCCAACCGACGTAAAGTTCTGGCGCGCATCCAGGGATATATAGACAAGCTACCTTCCCAGTTCATAGCCGATCTGGTAGGCGAGGAGGGTCGGCCAGGCGACGAACCAGAACAGGAGATGGGCAAGGATGGCGGCAACCACGCTTGCGCGATCCCCGTGAGACAGAAGCCACTTCCACGACGTTCTGGCTACCGCGATCGGAGCCACGAGGATCACGCCGTAGAGGGCGACGTGGAAGAGGCCGGTAACCATGCGATACGGCAGGCCGTAGGCGGCCCCGTGAAGGAGAAGGACGAACCACTTGGCTAGCTCGACCGCGATCCCCGCGGCGACAAAGGTCAAGACGATAGCGCCAACCCAGACCAGGACTTCCGTCTTCTCGGTTGCTCGCATCGCATCACCTCCCTCAGACTATATCATATCGGTCCGCCAGGCGCAATAGAAAAGAGTGGCCATGACCTTCTTGCCAAGTGGCCTTGCAGAGTGTATTATTGTTGTGGCCTGGGGCCTCTGCTTGGCGGTTACGCAGTCCCAGCGCCATGCCTCATTTCTTCGTTGCGGTGGAGGTGTCCACCACCACGCAGCAGGCTGTTTGGAGACAACAGAGTGTAGATGAGAGTCTAGTATCAAGTTCGAGAAGGAGCGGAACATGCATTTTGGGTTTACTCCAACGCAGGAGCAACTCAGGGCCGAAGTCAAGGCGTTTTGCGAGCAGGAATTGACCCCAGAGGCCGCAGCCGAGTTCGCCTCGGGCGTTGGCCCTGGCCCGGCTGCCAAGGAGTTCTACAGGAAACTAGGAGCCAAGGGCTGGCTAACGGTGAGCTGGCCCAGGAAGTATGGCGGCCTCGACGGCAGCCATACCGACCAGCTGATCGTCAGCGACGAGCTTGAATACCAGGGAGTAAAATCGAATCGGGTTGGCTCTAGCATGGCGGGCCCCACGATCTTGCTCTGTGGCGGCGAGGAGACCAAGGCCGAATGGCTGCCGAAGATCGCGGCGGGCGGCATCGAGTTTGCCCTGGGCTACACCGAGCCGGATGCCGGGTCGGATCTGGCGGCGTTGGACATTCGAGCGGTGGAGGATGGCGACGACTATGTAATCAACGGCTCGAAGATCTTCAACACGGCCACTCACTATGCCGATTACCACTGGCTGGGCGCCCGAACCGATCCCAACGCTCCCAAACACAAGGGCGTGTCGCTGTTCATTGTGGACCTCACGAGCCCGGGCATCACCATCAAGCCTCTTTGGGTGCTGAGCGGCCAGCGTACCAATGTCGTCTATTACGATAACGTCCGGGTTCCCAAGCGGAATCTAGTGGGCGAGAAGAACCGGGGCTTCTACCACATCGCCACGGCTCTCGATTTCGAGCGCATGTTCCCTTGTGGGGGGATTCGACGCGACTTTCACCGAGTCGTAGCCACCGCTAGAGAGACTACGACAAACGGTCGGCCGCAGGGCAAGGATCCCCTGGTTAGGCAGGCTATTGCCGAGTTTGCCGCCGAGCTCGAGGTAGCCGAGCTCCTGTCTTACCAAATGGCCTGGCTGGTAGATAATGGAACCGTCCCTACCAAAGAGGCCTCCATGAATAAGACATACGTGACTGAGCTGGAAGGCCGGCTGGGTGATCTGGCGATGCACATCTTCGGTCCTCGTTTCATGCTGCGAGAAGGCTCGAAGTGGGCGCAGGCGGAGGGCGCCGGCGCTTGGAACTATTTGAGCTCCTACGTCTCGTGCATCTACGGCGGCACGAACGAGATTCAGCGGAACATCATTGCCACCCGGGGGCTGGGTCTCCCACGTTAGGTAGCCGATTTAGCCCCAAGTCTTAGAATTGAGAGAAAGGAACGCATAGATGGATTTCGGCTTGAGCCCCGAACAAGATATACTGAAGACTACCGCCCGTGATTTCTTTGCCGAACAGGCGCCCACGACCCTACTGCGGGAGATGCGCAACCAGCGGCCGCCCTATCCGGCCGACCTATGGAAGAAGATGGCCGATTTAGGCTGGATGGCGATCGCCATTCCCGAGAAATACGGCGGTGTTGGGGGAAGCATCCATGACCTGATGGTGCTGGTCGAGGAAATGGGGAGGGCGGCCTTCCCTGGCCCCCTTTTCACATCGCTGATTGGAGGGATAGCGATTGACATCCTCGGTTCGGAGAAGCAGAAGGCCGAGCTTCTGCCGCCGATCGCCGCTGGCAAGGCCGTCGCCTCGCTGGCCATCTTGGAGCCGAGCCTCAGCATGGGCGCTGATGGCATCGCGCTGACGGCGAGTCATTCTGCTGGCGGCTATTCTCTGAGTGGCACTAAGCTATTCGTCTCGGATGTGGAGGCCGCCGATTACCTAGTCGTCGCGGCCCGGACTGGCGAAGGCAGTGGCGAGGACGGCATTTCCGCCATTCTGGTGAACGTCAAGAGCGCCGGGTCTCGCCTGTCTGTTACCAGGCTCGACACTGTGCCGGTGGAAGACTACTATGAGGTAGTATTCGACGGCGTCGTCGTGGGCGAGTCGGCGGTGCTGGGGCAAGCGGGACAGGCGTGGAATGGCCTGAACAGGGTCGCTCAGATCGCCGCTGTTGCCAAATGCGTGGATATGGTCGGCGCCGGGCAGCGAATGGTGGAGACGGCCGTGGCGCACGCTAAGGAGCGCGTCCAGTTCGGTCGCCCCATTGGGTCTTTTCAGGCTATCCAGCACCACTGCGCCAATGCCGCCACGGCGGTCGACAGCGCCAGGCTCATCGCTAACAAGGCCGTGTGGATGCTCAATGAGGGGATGGAGTGCACGAAGATCGTGAGCATGGCCAAGTCGTTTGGCGCCGATTCTCACCGGCGGGTGACGCAGCTCACCCACCAGGTCACCGGCGGCGTAGGTCTCATCATCGAGCATGACCTGCCCATGTTCACCTACCGGGCGCTGGCCTCGGAGCTCCTGTTTGGCACCCCGGCGGAGCACCGGGAGCTAGTAGCGCAAGAGCTGGGGTTATAGGCAATCAGCAGTAGGGGCAAATCCTTCCGTTGAAGGATTCGCCCCTACGATCGTCGATTCAACTCGCGAATGCCATTCGCCCCCACGGGGTAGGCAAAATGCCGAGGCTGCTGATAGTGTGACAAAAGTCATATTCGGGGAGTGTGGGTCCTTGTAATATAGGCTCACAGGGCTACATTCTCCCTCCACTGCGCCGCTCCCGGACTGACGCCACCGGGAGCGGCCCTCTTTTCCGGGCTTTTTCACCGGTTCCTATTGACGAAAGGCTCAAACATGTTCTAGAATCTTTCTTAGCCCTTGCAAAATGGGCTGCCAAGGTCTAGAATGCAAGAAGCAACTCCTTTGAGGTGTGATCGTGACTCAATACCAGCCAGAGGACAGAGTGAGGCTCAGGCGCACGCGCACGGAGCAGGCTATTGCCTTGGCGATGCAAAATCGATGGGAAGAAGCTATTCAGGCAAACAACAGCATTCTCGAGGTGTTTCCGACAGACGTAGATGCGCTCAACCGCCTCGGCCGGGCCTTGACCGAGCTGGGGCGATACGTCGAAGCCCGCGAGGCCTACGGCCTGGCCCTCCAGGTTGATCCCAATAGCGCTATCGCAAAAAAGAACGTCGCCCGTCTTTCGCTCCTCAAGGAGACGCCAGCGCCGCCGATAGCCGGACAGGACAAGGTGGACCCGCGGCTCTTCATCGAGGAGACCGGCAAGACCGGTTTCACCACCCTAACGCACTTGGGCTCGCCCGAGGTGCTGGCCAAGATGTCGGCCGGAGAACAGGTGAACCTAAAGGTTGTAGGCCGGGACCTGGTGATCGAGAACGCCAGCGGCGAGTATCTAGGGCGAGTGGAACCCAAGCTTGGCCTGCGGTTGACGAACCTCATCCTGGGCGGCAACAAATACTCGGCAGCTATAACCAACCTAAGCGAGAACTCCGTACGGGTTATCGTCAAGGAGACCTTCCAGCATCCCAGCCAGGTCGGGCGAATATCTTTCCCGCCAAAGGGAGCCGAGGGATTCAGGGCGTATACCAAAGAAACCCTCCTGACTAAGTATGAGTTGGAGGAGGAGCCAGAGGAGGAAGAGGGCGAGGTCCACGCCGAATGGGAAGAAGAGCCCGAGGCCACCGCCGACGACATCCGGTCGCTTGAAGAGGGGCGTGCGGAGGAGCAGGAAGAGGATTACTAAGAGTGGACGCCTGGAGGCAGGCCGGCGCTCGGTTCTTGGGAACCGTCTATTTGGTCTGATCCGATGGCGGAAAGTAGCCCACATACAGCGAGAAAGGAGGAGTCGCCGTGCCTGATAAGGGGCCAAAGGGTGGCAAGAAAGGGAAGTCCGACAAGGGCGGTAAGACCGGAGGCAAGAAGTAGACGGGGTATTGCGCGTCAGCGTGAGATCCTGTATATTACGCCACGGTGGTACCCTCAGCGCCCGCGATACAAAGGAGTGTCGAGAGGCTCGATCGATGTCGATGTTCCGGGGAAACAAGGCAAAATCTTAAGGAGGACATGGTGAGCTACTCAGACAAATCCCTAAAGTGTCGCGAATGTAGTGAGGAGTTCGTCTTCACGGCCGGTGAGCAGGAGTTTTACGCGCTCAAGGGCCTGTTGAACGAGCCTCAGCGTTGCCCGAACTGCCGCGCCGCGCGCCGGCAGCAAAGAGCGAGCAATGCAAATCGCGAGATGTATCAGGTCGTCTGCTCGGAATGCGGCGGGCCGGCGATCATTCCCTTCAGTCCGCGGCAGGACCGCCCCGTCTACTGCAGCACGTGCTTCGACAAGGTGAGAGAGCGCAGGTAACCAAGAGCCAGGCCAGGGTCACTGCCGTTCTCCATCTTATTACCCTTCTTCTATAGCACAAGGCTTTCTGGCCGAAACTGTGCATGGCGGGGGACGCGGACGTCAAATCTGGCCCCCGCCCGCCTCTAGGCTTTCTCCAATAGTATCGCTCGGTGACAGCAGTCGAGCAGTGAGGCTGTACTATCGTTCGATCGGATCCCGTCAATGCAGGCGAAGCATTTTCGCCGGGCCTCGGACTGGCTCCAAGTTCCGTTCGTCCTCTAAGGACTTCGCCCGCTCCACGCCTGCCATCCGCTATCCTGCTGAGCTAAAACCAAGCTGGTATAGCAACTGACCGGACGGGCGAAGCATTCGCAAACGTCGCTGCGAGCTCAGAATGGACCGCTTCTGTCCTTTCCAGAAGGACCTCGCCCCTACACGAGCACGGTAATTCTCCCTCCGCACGAGGCGGCCGCGCGTGAACCGGACCTGATCAGAGCAGCTAGGCTGGTTGGACAGGTGCGCGCGGATATGGTATCATACGGTTAGCTTTTGCCCCTGAATTGCGGAGGAACGAGACCAATGGAGATCGGCACCGTCAAGCTAGTTAACATCGAAGACGAGATGCGAGGGTCGTACCTGGATTACGCCATGAGCGTGATCGTAGCGCGGGCGCTGCCCGACGTGCGGGACGGCCTGAAGCCTGTTCATCGTCGCATTCTCTACGCCATGGAAGAGCTGGGCATACGACAGAACTCTGCCTATAAGAAGAGCGCCCGCATCGTCGGAGAGGTCCTCGGCAAGTACCATCCGCATGGCGATAGCTCTGTATACGACGCGCTGGTGAGGATGGCGCAGGATTTCTCCATGCGTTACCCACTGATCGACGGCCAGGGAAATTTCGGCAGCGTGGACAACGATCCGCCGGCGGCCATGCGCTACACCGAGGCGAGAATGGCAGCCATCACCGAACAGGTGCTGGCCGATATCGATCGGGATACCGTCGACTTCGTGGATAACTTCGACGGCAGCCTAAAAGAGCCGTCCGTTTTGCCAAGCAGGTTGCCCAATCTGCTGGTGAACGGCTCGGCCGGCATAGCCGTCGGCATGGCTACCAACATCCCTCCCCACAATCTCTCCGAGGTCTGCGACGGCATCTCTTATCTCATCGACAACCCAGAGGCCACGGTGGAGGACCTCTGTCGCTTCATCAAGGGGCCGGATTTCCCCACGGCGGGAATAATTCTAGGCTATGACGGCATAAAGAACGCCTACGCCACCGGCCACGGACGGGTTGTCATCAGGGCGAGGTCGCACATCGAGGAGATGCCAAAGGGTGGTCGCTACCAGATCGTCGTCAACGAGCTGCCGTACCAGGTCAACAAGGCCTCTCTCATAGAACGGGTGGCGGATCTGGTCAAAGACCGCAAGATCGAGGGCATCACGGAGATTCGCGACGAGTCGGACCGCCAGGGTATGCGCGTCGTCTTCGAGCTGCGGCGGGACGCTCAACCAACGCAGGTTCTCAACAACCTCTTCAAGCAGACCGCTATGCAGGCAGCCTTCTCCGTCAACATGCTGGCTCTCGTGGATGGGCAGCCCCGGGTGCTTACGCTCAAAATGGCCCTCCAACAGTACATCAACTATCGTCGCGAGGTAATCACCCGTCGGACCCAGTTTGACCTCAAGAAAGCGAAGGAACGGGCGCACATCCTCGAGGGCTTGAAGATCGCCCTTGACCACCTCGATGAGGTGATAACCACCATCCGGCGCTCTCAGTCGGCTGAAGCAGCCCGGACCAACCTGATTCGCGGTTTTCGCCTCACCGAGATCCAGGCCCAGGCAATTCTCGACATGCAGTTGCGGCGATTGGCGGCCCTGGAAAGAAAGAAGATCCTCGACGAGTACGCCGACGTAATCAAGACCATTGCCCAATTGGAGGACCTCCTGGCAAATCCGAGGAAAGTTCTGCAACTGGCCAAGAAGGAGCTGGGCGAGCTCAAAGAGAAGTATGGCGATCCCCGGCGAACGCGCATCATGGCCGACGAGACGGGCGAGTTCACGGAAGAGGATCTGATTCCCGACCAGGAAGTCGTCATTACCATGAGCCAGAAGGGGTACATCAAGCGGCTACCGACGGACACCTATCGCTCGCAGCGGCGGGGAGGCCGGGGCATCGCCGGCATGGTGACTAGGGACACCGACGCCGTCTACAAGATCCTTGTGGCCAATACCCATGACAGCCTGCTGTTTTTCACGAATCGCGGCAAGGTCTACCAGTTGAAGAGCCACGAGGTTCCCGATACCTCTCGCCAGGCCAAGGGGACGCCCCTCATCAATCTCATTTCCATCGAGCAGAACGAGTACGTGACCGGCGTGGTCGTCGTGCCCAACTTCCAGGACGGCGAGCACTTCGTGATGGTTACCCGAAAGGGCGAAGTGAAGCGGGTGGCCCTGGGCGAGTTCTCCGCGGTACGCCCAAGCGGCCTCATTGCTATGAACCTCGAGGAAGGGGACGAGATGGCTTGGGTCCATCTCACCGATGGCAAGAAGGATATTATCATCGCCACGGCGAGTGGCAAGGCGATTCGCTTTGCCGAGAGCGCGGTGCGGGTCTCCGCCCGAGCCAGCGGCGGAATTCGCGGCGTCCGACTGGAGAGCGGCGATACGGTGGCAGGCATGGATGTGGCGGAACCGGACGGCGAGCTGTTCGTGGTAACCGCCAATGGCTTCGGCAAGCGGACTCCCATCGGCGAGTTCCCCCAGCAGGGCCGGGCCGGTGGCGGGGTGCGTGCCCTGAACGTCAGCCAGCGAACTGGACCGCTGGTGGCAGCGCGCGTTACCTATGCCGAGGACGAGGTGATGCTGATCTCCAAGGAGGGAATCGTCATCCGGACCCCCGTAGGAATGGTATCCAAGCAGGGAAGGGCGTCGCAGGGCGTGAGCGTTATGCGGCTCGACTCGGGAGATAACGTCGCGTCTCTGACCGTGTTCAACGGTGGGAACAAGGAACGCGGGCCGGAGATTGCCAGCGACGGCCAGAACCAGCCGGAGAAGAAGCCGCGCAAGTGACACGGCGGCCAGCGGATTTGTGCAGGCTAACGAACAAGACGAATACTAGCCGTAGGGGCGGTGTCCTTCGGCTGAAGAATGCCCGCCCTCCGTGGCTTCCCGGCGCAGGGAGCACGGTGTTAACGAATGGGCAACGAATAAACGGATGGGGAAGGGCTTGCTATCCGTTTATCTATGAGTATCCGCTGACGCCGTACCCGCGTCCGTATTTCAGCAGTTAGAGAGGTAGCGAGAGTGTCCATGAGAGTTGGTGAAATCGCCAAGACCGTCGAGGGCGAGATAGTTCTTTTGCCGGAGAAAGCCGACGAAGTGGCCGAGAGCCTGATGCTGGGGGCGATCAGCCCGGAATCGGCTGTCAATTATTTCCAAAGGAAGACCGGAAAGGCAGTTATCGCCGCTGGCGACCGGCCCGACATCCAATTGGCAGCGCTGGAGACGTCGACGGCCTGTCTGGTCATAACCGACGGCCAAAAGCCCCGGCCCATCGTCCGCGCTAGAGCCGAGGACCAGGGTGTGCCGTTGATCGTCACGGCGCTGGCGACGATGCCGGCGGTGGAGAAGCTCGAGGCAGTTTTCGGCGTGCGAAAGTGCGACGGACAAAAATAGTCTGCACGATCGGTCCGGCCTCCGATAGCGAGCCAGTACTGCGCTCGCTCATTCGAGAGGGCATGGACGTGGCCCGATTGAACTTCTCCCATGCGACCCACAAATGGGCCGAGCGTGTGGTGCCTCTCATCCGGAGAATCGCGGCGGAGGAAGGCAAGGTAGTTGCGGTCCTCCAGGACCTTCAGGGACCTCGTCTCCGCACCGGTACCATAGCGGCGGGCGAGGCTACCCTCACTTTAGGCTCGCCGTTCACGCTGACGATTCGCAACGTGCCTGGAGACGAGCGCGAGGTCCACGTCGATTATGCCAATCTCCCCATCGACCTCAAGGCGGGTGATAGAGTTCTCCTCGACAACGGGAAGATCGAGCTCAGGGTAGAGGACACGACGGCGACCGACGTCCTCGCCCGCGTTCAGGTCGGCGGCGTCTTGGGCGAGCGCAAGGGGATGAACTTTCCCGGCGTCGCCCTGAGTGTTCCCACCTTGACTGACAAAGACAGAGCCGACGCGTTGTTTGGAGTCCGGCAAAGCTTCGACTTCGTGGCGGTATCGTTCGTTCGGCGGGCTGCGGATTTGGTCTTGCTCAAGCAACTGCTCGCCGGCGTGGGGGTCAGCGTGCCGGTGATCGCCAAGATCGAGAAGCACGAGGCGGCGGGCGCCTTCGAGGAGATCCTCGCCGAGGCCGATGGGATCATGGTGGCGCGCGGGGACCTGGGGATCGAGACCTCGGTAGAGGAGGTGCCTCTGCTCCAGAAGACCATAATCGCCAGTTGCCGCCAAGCTGGGAAGCCGGTCATAACGGCGACGCAGATGCTGGAATCGATGATGACCAGCCTCCGACCAACACGGGCAGAGGCCAGCGACATCGCCAACGCCATTCTCGACGGCACCGATGCGGTCATGCTGAGCGGGGAAACGGCTACCGGCTCCTATCCGGTGGAGGCCGTCAAAACTATGGCGAACGTGGCGGCGAAGGCGGAGACCATTTTCCCCTTCGCCGAGCACACCAGGCGAGCTAGAGCCGAGAGGGCGCAGACCATCACCGACGCCATCGGGCAGGCCACGGCGGAGGCAGCCGATGAGCTTTCGGCCAGGGCGATAATTGCGGCGACGGAATCCGGCTACACTCCGCGGATGATCGCCAAGTATCGGCCATCCGCTCCCATCCTGGCGGTCACCGCCGTTCCGGCGGTTCTGCCGCGGTTGGCCCTGATCTGGGGCGTGGTTCCCACCGCGTCGCCCCGTTACCGGCACACGGACGAGATGATCGAGGGCTCCGTGCGAGCGGCAAGGGATAAAGGATACTTGAAGGATGGGGATGTGGTGATAGTTGTATCAGGCGCGCCAATCGGCATTCCCGGGCGGACCAATTTGCTGCGGATCCAAATCGTAGGAGAGGGCTGAATACGACGCTGTGTAGTCAGAAGAAGGAGGCCCTCACCCAACCCTCTCCGCGCCGGGGTACCCACCCAGAGGGCTGGGTCAGCACCCGGGCGGGAGAGAGGACAGGCTGCCATCCTGGCCGGGCCGCGTCGGGGCTGAGCGAGGGAAGGGGGCCTAACCCGCGGGGGTTAGGCCGTTTTGACAGCTCTGACTCCAGTAACTTCTCCGGCGCAGTAGGGACACACGCCCCAGGAAAGATGGAGCGTTCGCTTGCAGTGATTGCACTGGCGCCTGAGCTCCGTGCGGCAGGTCGGGCAGACAACGAAGTCGGCTTCGATTCGTCTTTTGCAGCCGGGGCAAACCTGCTGCTCCTCGATTTCCTGAAGGAGAGTTTCCTCCTCCAAAGAGCGCTCGTAGGCCTCGGACAGGGTTTCTCTGGGTCGGAGAACGAAGTAGAGCACCAACCCGGGCAAGCTGAACAGCAGCACTAGCAGCACCGCCAGGAATTGCAGCAGCAAGTCACGGGTCCTGGCCCGAATATCTCTAAAGGTCCAAACCACCAAGCTAAACCAGAAGGCAACCAGGTAGGCCCCAACAAAGGCTACCAACAGTTGCAGAATAGTGTCGAAATTGAAACTCGTCAAATTCGTCACAGCTTCACCACCAGTCTTGTTGCGTCGTTAGATTACGCGAAGGCTAGGCAGCAACAGCTACCGATTTGTCTTTGGAAATGGGCATAGTGAATAGCCGCTCCAGTTCCTCGCCTTCCAAAGTTTCCTTTTGGATGAGATGTTCGGCAATTGCATCCAGCCGGGCCCTGTTTTGGGTTAGGATGTTGCGGGCTACAGCGTGGGCTTTCTGGATAAGATCGTGAACCTCTTCATCTATCACCTGAGCGATGGACTCGCTATAGTTTCTCGTCTCGCTGATCTCCCGACCGAGGAAGACCAGCTCCTCCTTGTGGCCATAGGTGCGCGGGCCGAGCTTCTCGCTCATCCCGTACTCGGTTGCCATGCTCCTGGCCAGCTTGGTTGCCCGGTCGATGTCGCTCTGGGCTCCTGTCGTGATCTCGTTGAACACTATCTCCTCGGCGGTTCTGCCGCCAAGGGAGGTAGCGAGCACGTTGTTGAACTGGGAGCGGGTCCAGAGGTGGCGGTCCTCCTCTGGCAGATACCTGGTGTAGCCTCCCATGGTCCCGCGGGCGACAATCGATATCTTGTGCACGGCATCGGAGTTGGGAAGCATCCGTCCGACCAGGGCATGACCAGCCTCATGGTAGGCTGTTACCTCTTTCTCCTTGGGGCTTATGACCCGACTCTTGCGCTCCGGGCCGGCGATGACTCTATCGACGGCCTCAGCCATCTCGTCCATGGATGTGCTCTTCTTGTTGCGGCGAGCGGCGAGAATGGCGGCCTCATTGACCAGATTGGCCAGGTCGGCGCCGCTGAACCCGGGCGTCTGTTTGGCGATCACATTCAGGTCGACCGCGGGATCGATGGGCTTGCCCTTGATATGGACGTTGAGAATAGCTCGCCGGCCGGCGATGTCGGGCTGGTCCAGGATGACCTGTCTATCGAATCTGCCGGGTCGGAGCAGAGCAGGGTCGAGCACATCGGGCCGGTTGGTGGCGGCGATGACGATCACGTTGGTGTCCGTGTCGAACCCGTCCATTTCCACCAGAATCTGGTTCAAGGTCTGCTCCCGTTCGTCATGGCTGGCGCCTAGGCCGGCGCCCCGCTGGCGCCCTACGGCGTCGATCTCGTCGATGAACACTATGCAAGGAGCGTTCCTTTTGGCCTGATCGAACAGGTCTCTCACCCTGGAGGCGCCGACGCCCACAAACAGCTCCACGAACTCGCTACCGCTGATGGAGAAGAAGGGCACGCCCGCCTCGCCGGCCACCGCCCGACTCAAGAGGGTCTTGCCCGTACCGGGAGGGCCCACGAGAAGCACACCCCGGGGAATGCGAGCGCCCAGGGCCGAGAACTTCTCCGGCGTTTTCAGGAACTCAACGACTTCCTCGAGCTCCTGCTTGGCCTCTTCGACGCCGGCGACGTCGGCAAATGTGATGGTCGGCCGGTTGCCGCCAAACATCCTCGCCCTGCTCTTGCCGAAACTAAACGCCTGATTGCTGGATCCCTGCGATTGCCGCATCATAAACAGTAGGATGGCGGCAAAGAAGGCCAGCGGCAGGAAATTAATGAGAATGCCAAATAGGCCGCCAAGCCGGCTCGGCTCGTTGACCCGGAGCGTTACGCTACCCTCGCCGGCGGTGGGTACGCCGTTGTCCTCGAGCAGCTTTTGCATGCTTATCGAGGTTTCCTTGCGGGAGGTTACCCGCTGGTTGTTTTTGGTGATGCCCACCACGCGGTCGCCCTCGACCTCGACCTGTTTGATGTCCCGGCTCTTGGCTCGCTCGATGAAGGCGCCAATGTCTATCTGTTGGGAATCGGCCATGGGCGGAAACATCGTGAAGAGAATCGCGACCGCCGCCACGAAAATGAGCAGATATATGAAACCGTTACGGAACCAGCGCGGAGAAGGCATCCACCGACCTCCCTCAACCTATCGGGCCAACATGTTGGCTGATGAATCAAGCTTAATGTACTACATTTGCCACTGCTTTGACAAGTGTGGGTTAGCCGAGGGCATCAGGCAAGGCCGGATAGTGTTCGGCTACCGAACATTGTCCTCCGTGAGGGTGTATGCACGGAACGTGCCAAACGCCGCATGGCGTTAGCCTCGTCAGGCGCTTGTTAGGGCACCTGCGATCCGAATGCTCGACTGCTGATTACTTTCTGCCGCCAGTCTAGTTCTACGAGAGATGCCCCCCGGCCGCTAGCATCCGATCTCCCACGGGCTGGCCAGGGAGCGGCTAGCCTAAGCGAGTGATGCGGGCGGATTATGGCACGTGAATACCGGTCGTGCAAGGGTATGCTCTGGCGACTATCTGGCTAGTCAGCGTGTGGTGGCGCACTGGTGTAGAGGGCAACGGGAGGCTGAGGAGGGTGCCAGCACGGATGCGGCTGGCGAGAGTCTGCACCGGCCCGCGAAGCGGCGAGAAGTCGATACCGAGGACGCCGGATCAAGGGGTAGACAAGACTTCACGAATACCTGTTTGGTCCCCACCGGGGGCGTGCTTGTACGGCGCAACCGTATTCGGCTGGGTCCGACCGCGCCGGCAGCGACGGAGGTTCAGCCGGGAATTGCCCAGCCGCAGCCGTCTGAGCCCGCGGGTGGTTGGGGTAAGGTTCATACGGCCTCGAAGCTTACCAGTACAGCCCCCTCGACGTGTCAAGTACCTGCCCCGTGTACCTCACATCCGTGGGCGTGTTCCCTCCTCCCTGCCTCGTCTCGCCGTAAGTCGTATAGCGCAGGAGGTCCACCTCGTTTCCGCTGACATCTATCGTCTTCGTCGTGCTGCCCAAATGGTCGCTTAGCACATAGTACAGCGTCCCGTTCTTCCGCAGGGCAATGAGGCGCCGGCTCGGGCCAAGGGCGCCGTAGTAATACTTGGTCACCTTCTCGGTGGTGTCCAGCCCATTACCCTTGTTCACCTCATAATTGCTGCCGACGTAATGGCTGGTGCCGTTGGCATCGACCCGCTTCACCCGCTTGCCATCGCCGTCGTAGGCAAAGCGGGCCTTGACCACGCCGCCATCGCTGGCCTTCACCATCCGGTTCTCTTTGTCATGTTAGGATGATAATAGACCGAACAGGGCGGTGCCTTGCGGTCGAGCGCGCTTGGGAGCATACTTCCCCTGGTTGAGAGAACGGGGACGTTGCTCCGGGTGCGTGACGTCAAGGGCAGTCGTCTACGCCTATGAGAAGTCCTTCTCAGAAGGTCAAGCTCGCCGTCGTGTTTGACTGCCCGTTCGCATTTCCTCACCTGAGAGGCTCCCTATCACGGGAACGGGAGGCGCTGTCCTCCCGCTCCCCGGAGCCAGCTCGTATCCGTGTGTGAAGCATCACTCCCTACAATGACGCGCCCGGCCGCGCTGGCAAGGCCCTGTCGGCATTATAACACAGGAGGGCAAGATATGGCTGACTCCGTATCAGAACCCCAGCGTTTCATCGGGCTAGATGTGCACAAGCATTATCTAGTGGCTGTAGCGGTGGACCGCGACAAGAAAACGGTCTTCGGTCCCTAACGGGTGGAGATGCCCCGCCTCGAAGAGTGGGCGCACAAACGCCTCACCCCGCTGGATGCGGTGGTTTTCGAGATGACCACCAACGCCTATGAGGTTTACGACGCCTTGCGCCCCCTCGTCCACTCGGTGACACTGGTCCATCCGCCCCACGTTGCGCTGGTGACCCGTGTTCAGGTCAAGACCGACGAGAAGGCTGCGCTGGCCCTGGCCAAGTTGCACGCCGTCGGCCTGCTGGAAAGCATTTGGATCCCGCCAGACGAGGTACGGGACCTCCGTGCCCTCATCGCCGAGCGTCGCAAGCTCAAGGGTATGCAAACCCAGATCAAGAACCGCCTGCACTCCGTACTGCACCGCTGCCGGATCGTCCTGCCACCTGGAGGTCCTTTCTCGGAGAAGAACAGGGAGTGGTGGACCAAGCCGCAACTCAGCCCACTAGAGCAAACCCGTGTCCAAGGTTACCTCGAAACGTTAGACTTCATCGAGGGGCAGGTCGAAAAGCTGGAGGCCTGCCTGGTCCAAACAACCGCCTCAGACCCCCGACTGCCACTGCTTGTCCAGCTTCCGGGCGTCGGGCTTGTCGTCGCCGCTACCATTCTTGGGGCTGTGGGGACTATCTCCCGCTTTGCCACGGCTAGCCGCCTGGTGGGCTACGCTGGGTTAGGAACCCGAGTTCACAACAGTGGGCAGACCCACAGGAGCGGTCGGATAACCAAGGCTGGGCGGCGGGAGTTGCGGACAGCGATGGTGGAGGCGGCGCAGAGGGCGGTCCTTACCCATCCCTACTGGCAGGAGAAGTTCGAGCGGCTTGAGGCTCGTCTTGGCTGCAACAAGGCCATTGTTGCCATCGCCCGCAAGCTCCTAGTGGTCGTCTGGCACGTGCTCGAGACAGCAGACCGGCATGCCCAAGCAGAGCAGGTGGCTCGGTCCCTATTGAGACTGGTCTACCGTATTGGCGTAGGCAATCTGCCAGATGGGCAAACTGCCACTGTCTTCACCCGTGAGCAGTTAGACCGCCTAGGCATAGGCCAGGAGTTGGAGAGGGTGCCTTGGGGCTCTAGGAGACCCAGATTGCCCGCTTCACGACTAGCTCCCACACAGGGCTAGGGAGGAACGGACTGCCCTCCGGGCGGGCAGGAAGCTGAAAGTATCCTCGCGGGACAAATATCCTGAAGCAACCGCCGCCTTCATCGTTATTACGGCGAGCGGCTATTCCCCCCTGGCTGCCGTTAGGGTCGTTTGCCAGAGGAGCAGTTGATCGCCGGGAATTAGTTGTTCAGTTGGTAAGGTGCGGCTTAGCGCTGTACAGCCTGGCCAGAATGTGCTACATTGGTCTGGTCCTGTGGGGGGGACGTAGGGGCAGGGATGGCCAGCTAGCCGTCCCTTCCCTTACCAATCTTGCGGGTGAGGTCGCCAAGACAACCATTGGCCTTCGCTGGCTCTGCTTTCCGAGCGCACTCTGGAAGCCCGCCCCGCCAATCTGCCACCATGTCAGAAATTGCCTCTCAAACCCCTTGACACGTTATTATATCCGTAGACGTCGGTCAAGTTGCCATAGTCATCGGTGTAAGCATAGCTGGTGCGCCGGGCGCTGCCCTCCAGCGTCTCGTCTACCTGCGTCAACTGGAGGTGGCGGGCATCTCCCTGCGTCACGCCCAGGTTCCATGTGTTGTCCTTCACCAGGCGGGCGAACGGATAGTAGGAGATCGTTAGGTTGTATATCCGGCCAAACCAGTTCCAGCCGGCGTCCGGATAAGTTAAGGTGTTATAGCAGTAGAGGCCAAAGCTCACCCAAGGGCTGCCCCCCGGCAGTTCAAAGACAACATGCCCGCTGGTCACGCCGTAGGCGTTGTCGGTCCAGACGCCTGTGGAATCTTCGACATCCATGGCCAGGAGGAAATTGCTGTTGTCGTAGTTGGCTTCGTAGTCGAATTCCACCTTCGTTATGGTGCAGCCACTCGGAGCGAGATACTTCTTGGCCGCCTGCTCATTGGCGTTGTAGGTGGTGCCGGCGACGAGCCGGAAACGGAGCTGATTGGTGGTGTCCACCGCCATCTTGCTGGTGGCGTCGGTCCATCCGCTCCGGGTGTAAAGCGCCGCCTGCAGGTCCGTAGCATAGTTCTGCACCGTCTGGGAGCTTTCTGGCCCCATGAACGTCAGCTCTTTCCACGTCTTTCCCCGGAGGCGGCTGACATCCTCGGCGGTCTTGCCATTGACGGCATTAAGGCTGAAGAACCGGCTGACCTCCCGGTGGCCGTCACCGTCCACCACCGCCACGTCGTCGTGCCCCCGAAACTCGCCCGTCGATTGCCAGGCCTTGCGGTACTTGAAGTCCTTCGTCACCGCCGGTGACCCCGCCACTCCTCCATCGTTCCTCTGATTGCTCACCCGATAGCGGTACTTGAGGTTCTGCCAGCCTTCGGGAATGTACCGCTGGTAGGTGTACGTGATGGTGCCACCCAGAAGCTCGTTGGTCACCGTCTTCAAGTGGAGCTTCTCATTCTGACTATCGTAGTAGGTGAACCGGACCGGTGGCAGGTAATTCCCGCTGGCCACGTTGCCGTCCACTACCCCCACGGGACCTATACCCTGATAGATGGCCGTCAGGACCAGCTTATTTTGAGCCTGATAGTCCTGTGTATCGGAACTGGGCCGGTGCCACCACGGTCGCTTGTAGGCATATTGGAACACGTACTTCCGGACGAGGGTGTTGTCGAGGAAGATATCGATGCTGTCCAACTGGTCCCTGACGTAATACTGGTACTGGTTGGGGCGGATGATGTAGTCGCTGCGGCCCCCCGATTGAACCGCACCCTGCGCTGAGCCGCCAGACCCTGCGCGTCATTGTGAGTGTAGGTTATCTCCAGGGGATAATTGGCCTGATCATAGCCGAGACCGTTCAAATAGGCGATCTGCTCGTCGTAGCTTATCGTGATTCGGTTGCCGTGGGGATCGATAATCTGGTCGAGGAGAGAGGCCCAGTGGGTCTGAGGGTTGGGCGCCACGTACCCAGACAGCATCTGAGAGGGCGGCGTGCCGCCAAAGCGGTACTCCGTGCCGTCCCTCGCCCTCACCAGCCAGTAGTCCTTGGGGTCGTGGGCCTCGTCGTGGATCAGCCGGATGAGCCAGAAGCGGTCCTCCTTCGTGCGGTACCGCTTGTTGTTGGGATCGGTTTCGTCCACCAGCAGAAGGTCGTAGCTGCTGCCTTCCATCAGCAGGCGGTAAGTGCCATCGCCCCGCCGAAAGACGGCGCCAAGCTCGAGGTTCCAACCCAAGCCCGCCCAAGAGGACTGGAGGGAGTTCTCGGCGTTGTCGCCGTCGACATTCCCATTGGGAGTGAAAGCCCAGGTCTCGTTCATATCGTCGCAGAGTTGCGAGGAATAGGTCAGCGAGATCTCCGCCCTCTCCGCGGTGAGGGCTTCCCGGCCTAGCCAGATCCCTCGGCATCCTCTACCGCTTTGTCGCTGTCGAGTGCCAGGTAGAAGCGCTCCCCGTCCTCGAAGGCTTGGATATCCACGACGGGCAGGAAAATGCGGAGGGCGGCGACCAGCTCCTGCTTTCTCACCACGACGCCGCTAATATTTAGGGAGGGTAGGGAAACCGGCTTGGCCTCGCCCGGCGCGGGCAAGCTGCCGCCATTTCTGGATGCCTTGAGGCGCGGGACTGACATGAGAGACCCTCCACAATCGCGTTTGGTAGGAAGTTTCGAACGCCATACGACGGGAGCAGCGAGGGGGCGACCCGTCAACGGATGTCCAGCGGCTAAACGGATAGCGAGATCGCTGCTATTCGCTTATCGCTGCTCATTCGATGACACCGCACCGCAGAACCATACGCCCTCCCCCTCCCCCAACGCACGCCTACTGAGAGATTTCTACCGAGTCTGGCTGTTGTCAAGAGCTTTTTGCCCCTCTCGCTGAACATCTTTTGCGTGTTCTCCAGGTGGAAGTGCCCGGCCTGTGGCTGAGGAAGCGCAGAGCATTGAAAGACAGGAGGCAACACGGATGCTTGAGGATCGGGTCCCATAATGAATCTGTCTGAACACCCATGGATCACAAGGGCCACGACGGGATAATTGATCAGGCTGAGGTGGTATCAGGCTAGGTCGCCGAAGTGCGCTCGTCGTGGTCCAGCCAGGCGGCGTCGACGATGGCCCAGAGGCCGCCGGCGACGAGGGAATGGCCGCCGAGGACGATGGGAATGGGGGCCGCCAGGGACATGGCGGTGAACTCCCTAACGAATGAGTCGACGATTCCCTCCGGCTCGCCCAGGTCCGAGAGAAAGCGGTCGTTACCGCTTAGCTTGAGACCGAGGTGGCCGAAAAGGACCCTCGTGTCGATGAAGGCCGCCTGACCCATCTGGCCAAGGGCTTGGAAGAACCGCTCCATGCCAACCGATTGCAGGAGATAACCAAGCACAGACCGCACCGCTCCCTTCTCTTCACGGCCATCCGCTCGCATGCCCCTCTCTTCGGAAAGCAGGCGAATGCGACAAGCGGATTCCTTCTCCAGGTGGGCCCACACGTAGCTGCCGACCCGCCCGGCCACGAGGACCTCGGCTAGCGGATCGGTGAAGTACTGCATGGCGGCCCGCAGACGGCTGACGTCCAGCGACAGGGTGCTGAGGAAGTCCTGCGTGTGGCGGCCGGCTTTGCGGTGCACCTGGAGGACAAGGAGATCGGCGGGCGTGTCCACGTCGAATTGAGTGGCGACGTTTCTCTCTAACTGCACGTCCTCTAGGCCCGCCTCCCGGCGCAAAAGCTGGGCGAGGGAGTTGTCGATGGCCGGGAGCTCGATGCGCTCGATGGCGCTGGCGGGGGTGAAGGCCGCCAAATCGGCGGAGAACAGGTTGTTGGTGATGACCGTGTTCTCGGCCGAAATCAGTCGCTCGGCTATCCCTGCGAGGTCGTCGGCGCTGAACAGGGCGCCGGCGCCGCCGCCAATGTAGAAGGGCAGCTTCACGTCGTAGTCGTGGATCAGCTCGCGCAGACGTTTCCCGAAGTGAAAGGGCGCCGAGTCCAGCTCGACCGTGGCCGCCGGCCCGATGCGGTCGGCCAGCTCGGCCGAGTCGGTGGCCACGATGATCCGCTCGAAGGCGCCCGAAGCCCTCGCTCTCTCTACGGTGTCGAAGGCAATCGCCCGTTGCGCCCCGCCGACCATCTGCTCGGCCGGACTATCACCCTGGCCGCCGACAAATATGATGAGGGTCGGATTGGCCGATATGGTCTGCCTAGCCAAGCGAAACGCCGCTGTAGGTGGCATAGGTTTCGTCGGACAACGGCGTGATCTGGACCAGAGGAGCGAGACGCTCGATATCCTCGCGCCGGCACAGTTGAGTGCCGGGCGCCAGGGCGGTCGCTGCCCCCGCCGCCGTTCCCAGACGCAAGCCTTCGACAAACGGCTTGTCCTGGTCGAGGCTAAGGACGAGGCCAGCCACCAGCGAATCGCCAGCGCCGGTCGTGCTCACGACCTTCACCTCCGGTGGGACCGCCTTCCAACTCCCTTGTTTACTTACGGCCAGGCTGCCCCGGTTGCCCATAGAAACCACCACATGCTCGATGCCCCGCTCGTGGAGGTGCCTGGCGGCGGCGTACACGTCGGCCTCGTAGGCCATCGGGTGGCCGACCAGGGTCTCCAGCTCCCGCAAGTTGGGCTTTACCAGTGTTGGCTCGGCAGCGGCGCCGAGAGCCAGCGGCCGGCCGTCGGCGTCGAGGACCGTGTTGGCGCCAAGCCGCTTGGCGAGGTCGACGATCTCGGCGTAGACGCCGGGATCGATCCCTGGCGGAACGCTTCCGGCGACGACTAGCCAGCTATCGAAAGCAATTCGAGCGCGGAGTCGCGATCGCAGCTCCTTGACGAACTTCGGATCGGTCTCCGGTCCAGCCTCGTTGATGTTGGTGGTGCGGCCCCCTTTTCGCTCGACTATCTCTACATTGGTGCGGGTTTGGCCGGGCGTGTGGATGAAATCGTCGAAAATGCCCCGCTCATTCAAGGCGTGCTCCACAAATCGCCCGACAGACCCGGACACGAATCCCATGGCCAGGCTCTCCTGGCCCAGCTCGCGGATCACCCGGGAAACGTTAATGCCTTTGCCACCGGGATCGCTCAGGCTATCCTTGGCCCGGTTGGTCTCGCCGACGACCAGCTCGTCGAGGAAGACCGTCTTGTCCATGGCCGGATTGAGGGTCAAGGTTATTATCACGGCAATCGTTCTCTCAACAGCGTGTTCACGGCCGCTCGGGCTGGATCATGCCGTATTGACCGTCCCCCCGGCGGTACACGACGCCATATTGGTTGGTCGAGGCGTCGAGGAACAAGAAGAAGTCGTGTCCCAGTAGCTCCATCTGCTCGACCGCCTCGTCGGGATACATGGGTTTGATGGGGAAGCGCTTGACCCTGACCAGCACGCCAGCCTCAGCCTCGACCTCGTCTTCCTCTTCGCGGGCGGCCTCCTGGCGAGGCGCTCCCGGTCCACCGGCCCTGATCGTCGGCCCGCGTTTGCCGCTGCGAAGGGCCTTACCTTTGAACCGCTTTATCTGTTGGATCATCGTGTGGGCTACGGCGTCGACAGCGGTGCGGATGTCGGCGTCCCTCTCCTCGGCTCTGAGGATGGTGCCGTTGGCAACCGCCGTAAGCTGCACCACGAACCGGTCTCCCTGACTCTTCGTCTTCTCCTCAGCTACCTCCACCTCGGCCTGGGTAAGCTGCTCGAGATAGTGGTCGAGCTTGCCTATTTTTCGCTCGACATACTCCCGAGCCGCATCGGGAATCTCCGTATTTTTCCCTTTTATCACCAGTTCCATATGATGCTATCTCCAGTTTCCAGATTCGACATCGTCGAGTCGTTTGGGTTCCGGCCCCTAGATTTATTCTAGTCGAAAACAGCCCGTTTTTCAATCATCAGGCGGGATCTTGTCTACCCAAACCCGCATCGCTGACTGGCAGAATGACCTCACCCTAATTTGACGTCCCGTAGCAAGGTCCGGTATGATTTGCCGGGAGGAGGGTCTTAGATGGCAAGCAAAACAAGGGTGGCGGTACTTCGCACCCGGCCCGACACGGTTTTGGCCGATTACGAGCGGCTTCTTGACCTGGCGAACGTTAGACAGGCGCTGGACCCGTCGGCGACGACTATTCTCAAGGACAATATCTCCTGGCATTTCCCCTTCCCCAGCGCCAACACCACGCCCTGGCAATTGGAGGGGACCATCGCCGCGCTGCGCAGGGCGGGATTCCAAGACCTGGCTTGCGTGCAGAATCGAACCGTAGTCACCAACGCCTTCAAGGGCACCGACCTCAACGGCTACTGGCCCATTTGTCGAAGCTACCAGGTGCCCGTATTGTTCAACTTCCGGCCCGACGACATGAAGTGGATGGAGTACAAGCCGAAGGCGAAGATGCTTGTTCTCGACCGCATTTTCTCCGGCAGCATCAGGATCCCCGACTACTTTCCCGGCAAGAACGTCGTCCACTTGCCCACCGTCAAATGCCACATCTACACCACCACCACGGGCGCCATGAAGAACGCCTTCGGCGGTCTGCTCAACGAGAAGCGACATTACACCCACTCATGGATACACGAGACCCTGGTGGACCTGCTGGCGATCCAGAAGGAGATCCATCCGGGACTGTTTGCCGTCATGGATGGCACGACCGCCGGCAACGGCGCCGGCCCCCGCATCATGAAGCCAGAGACGAAGAACGTGATTTTGGCCAGCGCCGACCAGGTGGCCATCGACGCGGTCGCCGCCAAGATCATGGGGTTCAACCCCATGTCGCTGAATTACATTCGCCTGGCTCACGAGGCTCGTCTGGGCGTGGGGGAACCGCGCGACATCGAGATCGTCGGCGACGTCGAGGCAGCGAACGAAAGCTGGAGCTTCAAGGTGGGAGAGACCTTCTTGAAGAGGCTAGGCTGGCTTGCCTGGTATGGACCGACCAAAGTGCTACAGAACCTCGTCCTCCACACGCCCTTGGCCCACGGGGCGTTCCTCATATCCGAGGTCTACCACGATTACTACCGCTGGGGATTCATCGAGAAGAAGATCTACGAGGACTGGCGGCAGAGCTCGCCGTGGGGCAAGCTATTTGTCCAGTATGAGCGGAGCGGCGTTCTGAGCGCGTAGGGTAGAGGATTCCACGTTGGAGAGGAACCTGCTGTCCCATCCTCGTGGGGGTGAGCGTCCCAACGCCGCAGATAGCCCAACTTCCACAGTTTCACCGTCTAAACTCAAACTGCGGAAGTTGGGTTAGTACCCACTAGAAACCCCTAGTTCTAGGATATTGACTCAGCCCTTGCCGAGTTTTATAGTAACTTCAAACCTTGTGGGCCGGTAACGGCATCGGCAAGGACGAGGACATGCGAAATCGTCGACAAATAGCGCTGAGGTGATAATATGGCAGGATTGAGTGGACCGACCATGTTTGTGCGAGACCCGAGAGCAAAGCCGGAGGTTCGGGACTTGCGGCTGGCTCCTCGGCCGGCAGACCTCAAGGGGCTGACCGTAGGCTTGGTGACCAACAGTTGGGCGAGTTTCGACCTGATTCTACAGCACTACGAGAAGCTGCTGAAGGAGCGCTGCGGCGTTGGCGATGTGATCTATCTAGGGAAAGAGACCGAGATAAGGCTGGCAAAAGGCAGCCGGCCGATACCCAGACCGAGGTTGGAAGAACTGGCGGCCAAGTGCAGCGTAGCCGTTGTTGGTTTGGGTCACTGAGGGTCCTGCACGACGTGGAGTGTCCACGACGGCATCGAGTTGGAGAAGATGGGAATTCCAACCGTCAACTTTGTCACCGAATGGTTCGTGTCATTGGCTCACGCCACGAGGAAGGCAGCAGGAATGCCTGAGCACAATTTGATTGTTCTCCCACGCAATCTTGAGGCCCTACCGGAGTCAGAAATCATCGCGGCGGCTGATAAGGTTTTCGATGAAATACCAGGCGCGCTCACGTCCGATGCCCTTATGCGCGTAGCTAGCAGGAAGTCATAGGCAACCGGCCAAAAACAGAGAATCGGGAGAGAAGAACCATGCTAACTTCGGAGCGAGTTGAGATTCCTCAGCAGTCCGTTTATGCCATGTACGAGCATATGTATGGCCTTGGTTGGACCGATGGCTTACCTGTTATCCCACCTACCGACGACCTCGTGCAGACCTTTATAGAC
>JACPQF010000055.1 GCA_016190625.1 Chloroflexota bacterium
AAAAAGCGGTGGGGAATCGCATCCGCTTTTTGGCACTATGTGGGGGGCAACAGCAGGTCTGGCAAACAATTCAGACCTCCTAGTGGGGACAGAATTCGCGGGTCTCTGCATATTGCCAGTTTTCGGCTGCATTTCTAGACTTGTTTAGTAGAGGGAGTGGCAGGGACCCGCTCGAGGCGCAATCGGGTCCCTGTCATGTCCCGAGCAACTATGGGAACAGGCCGAGGGCGATCTTGCCCAAAAGATCCTTGATGAGCTCGGTGGTGGAGAAGTGAAGGGTCACTCCGCGGGCGTCCCGGTAGTAGCGCTCGACGGGCAATTCCTTCGTGTAGCCGGTGCCACCGTGAATCTGGAGGGCCCTGTTCGTTACGTCGACTGCCATCTCCGAGGCAAAAAGCTTGGCCTTCAAGGCGGGAATCGGCGGGCCCGGCGGCGATGTATCCCTCAGGTAGACTGCGGATTGGAGCAGCGCCCGAGCCGCGTCAATGGCCGTGCTCATCTCGGTGATATAGAACTGGATAGCCTGGTTGGCGCCAATGGGCTGGCCTAGTATCTTTCTCTCTTTGGCGTAGGTGGTGCTGGCGGCCAGGGCGGCCTGAGCCAGGCCGACGGATATCGCCGCCGCGCCGAGGGCGGCGAGAGCACCAATTCCCATGGTCAAAGGGACCGCCATGCCCGGCTGTCCGAGAAGGTTTTCTCGCGGTACTTTGACATCCTGAAAAATGATCTCGCGACAGGAGACGCCGTTGAAACCCATTCGCCTGACTGTCTTGCCGAAGGAGACTCCCGGCAGGTCACTGTCCACGATGAACAGCGACAGGCTCTGAGGCCCTGGTGCCCTATCTGTCTTGGCCATCACCAAGTTCACCGCCGCCTCTCCGGCGTTGGTGATGAAGGCCTTGGAGCCATTGAGAAGGTAATGGTCAGGTCGAGACTCGGCGAACGCCTCCAGAGCCATGGGGTTGGCGCCGGAATTGGGCTCGGTCACCGCGAAGGCGCCCAGCTTCTCTCCCTTGGCCAGGGCGGGAAGGTACTTGGCTCTCTGCTCGGAAGTCCCGGCGATGAGAATGCCTTGAGCGGCAGAGACGTGCGTCACGAAGCTGAGCGCCGTAGACCCGCAGGCCTTGGCCAGCTCCTCGGTGGCAAGCGTGAAGGATAGCGTGGAGGCGCCGCCGCGGCCGAACGGTGGCGGAATCAGCATGCCCAGCATGCCTGCTTCTGCCAGCTTTTTCAAGTTTTCCGTGGGAAAGCTGTAGGTGTTGTCCAGCTCTGCCGCCCGCGGGGCCAGCACTTCCGCGGCAATGCGGCCGGCAGTCTCCTGGATGAGCTTTTGCTCCGCTGAAAGGCTTAGGTCCATTTGTCGTCCTCCTCTCGACTTGTATCCTAATCCTACTCGCCTGAACGATCAGGCTGTCCTCACTAATGGTAGCACCCCCGCAAGGTTGGGTCAAGTCTTGCGCAAAGGTGAACGTAGCTACATCTTTCGCAGAGATGCTTGTCGATTGTCTTGGGAAACTTGCCATTGAGGATGCCCTGCGTCGCCTCTTCGGCCTCAGAACGGATTCGGCCAAACGCGGCCTCGTCGAAGGTCAGAGACGTATCCTCGCCGTCCTGTAGGAAGAGGATATGGGCTGCTATCCGTTCCGCCGGAACCTGCCAAACTTCGCGGACCGCCAGGGCGTAGAGAGCGATCTGAGGGCGATAGAAGGCGAGAGCATTGGGGCTGGCGGCGCCGCTCTTGAAATCGACCAGCTCCCAACTACCATCGGGCAAATTGTCTAGCCTGTTGATGCGGCCGCGTAAGGTTGCCGGACCCAATGACAATTGAAAGGACTCCTCCACGAAAGTGGCGGGTCGCCTGGCGTAAGCGCTGGCCTCGTACCGGCGGACAAGCTCCTCAGCATCCACCCAATCCCCGACCGGGTACACCAGATCGGCGGCCCTGCTCTCGGCGCTCGCGAGTTCGTCCTCGTCCGGCCCGTCTTCGTCGATGGGCTCCTGTGGGATCGCCTGTCGGGGCCGGCTGAGATCCTCGATGCGCCGGTGGACCTCGATGCCCAGAGCCAGCCGGGGCGAAGGCCGGGTCGGGAGTCGGTCCACGTAGACGAAGCGGTAGCCACGGGGGCAGGCGAGGTAGTGGGCGAGAGCGGAGCAAGTAATGCTAGTCCGAGGGACCGGCTCCAGCGGCGAGTCTTCGGCAGAGGAGTGATAGATCAGGCTCTCGATATGAGAGTCGACTTCCCCCTGTTCTACCGAAAAGGACGCTTCGCGCTCATCTCCTACCTCGAGGTCCGTCTTACCGGTGTGTAGGGGCGAACGGCCGTTCGCCCCTACGCCAACTACACCGGATCGGTCAAATTGCTCACCTAGCGGCAGGGCTGATAGAGCCTCCTCCGCCGTTCCGTCTGCGCTTTGACGGTGGCCAGCGGCGGCCAGGGCAAGGTTCGGATTGGTGGCTGGACATTCCTCTCCGCCCAGATCCTCGACGAAGTCGCTGCCGGCGATCGCGTCCCAAAAGCGGGACGGCGGGCGCGGTTTGGCCGTCGTTCCATACCAGTGGGCCCGGCTGAGGTAGAGATGCTGCTGGGCCCGGGTGATGGCCACGTAGAGCAGACGTCGCTCCTCGTCCAGGCGCAGCGCCTTCTCCGCCTCTTTACGCATCGCCTGAGCTCTGTCGAGATCCGCCCTGGTCTGCACCTTCCTCAGGTCGATCGACGGCAGGTGTTGGCGGTCCCCCCGCAGGTCCCAGGGCAGGTCCCACCACTTGTCGGTCTCGTCTCGGCCAGATAGAGGAAAGATGCGCTCGGCCAGGCCCGGAACGAACACGAAGGGGAACTCCAGCCCCTTCGCCTGATGGATGGTCATGACCTTGACGGTGGGGGTTTCTTCGTCGACCGGCAGGACCTCGCCCTCCTCCTCGCCCGACTCCGTGGCATAGCCCACGAACTCGACGAAGCCAGCCAGTTCGGCCCGTCCTGCCGGCGAGGAGCTTTGCGCCTCGAATTGGCGGGCGAGCTCCTCCAGCTTGGCCAGGTTGAGTACGGCCGCTTTGGCGTCAAAGCCGCTTTGGGCCAGCAATTCCCGGCGGTAGCCGGCCAGGTCGATTACTTGGGTCACCAGGGCGCCAAGCGAGAGGCTTTGCCGTTTCTCAGCGTAGCCCCGAAGCTCCTCGCCTAAGGGCCCCAATCGCTGTCGGGCACTCGCCGATAGCCCGTCGACCCCTTCGTGGCGCAGGACGGCGTCGAATAGATGATATCTGGCCGCCCCTTCTGTCACCTCGCCATCTCTCCCGCGGTCGCCGTTCTTCCGGCGCACCCATTGGGCCAGATGAAAGATGTCCCGACCGCCGAGGCGAAAGCGGGGAGACATGAGAATGCGGGCCAGCGCCAGACCGTCGGCGGGATCGGCCAGCAGCCGGAGGTAGGATAGGATGTCGCGAATCTCCCAGCGGCCGTAGAAGCCCGTGCCGCCGAGAAGCTCGTAGGGGATGCCGGCCGTTTCCAGCGCCTTCCCCACCGGCTCGAAGAGGCTGCGTTTTCGGCAGAGCACGGCGAAGGCCCCGTAGCCCTTCTTCTTTTCTGCCAACTGACGGGCCGCCGGCTCCATCTCGGCGATCTTGGCGGCGATCCACTTGCCTTCCTGGCGGTCAGACCCTGCTACGAAGCGGCCCAGAGTAGCCCTTTCCTCCCGAACGTCAGGGTGGTAACCCAATCGCTTGTCGTGGCGTTCGCCTATCTCGGACAGCACCAAATTGGCCAGGTCGAGGATGGGCGGGAAAGAGCGCCGGTTCATAGTCATGGGCGCCACCTTCACCTGCCCGGCGGTGAAGATCGGTTCCTCAGGAAAGCGGAGGATGTTGTGAACCACGCCGCCCCGCCAGCGGTATATTGCCTGATCGTCGTCGCCGATGACCACGATCTCCGGATGGGCCGGATCCAGAAGGTCGAGAAGGAGGACCCGCTGGGCGTAGTTGGTATCCTGGTACTCGTCGACGAAGACGGAGGGGAAGCGGCGCCGGTAAGCATCCCGCACTTCCGGCTGAGCGGCAAAGAGCTGAACCGGCAGAAGCAGATGGTCGCCGAAGTCGACGAGGTTCTTCGCCTGCTTGGCCGCCTCGAAGCGGCGATAGGCGGCGGCCAGCTCCCGCACCTGAGCCAGCCTCCCAGTCATATGAACGGCGGCGACGCTGGGAAGCGCTGCGAGACCATAGCCTTCCACAAAGTGGTCGAGGTCGTCGGGGGTGACGAGATGGTCCTTGCACTGCGAAAAGAAGTGGAGCAGGTGATTGAACACGCCAGCAATGGCACCGGTGGATATCTCGATGGCGTCGAAGGTGAGGTCGTCGAAGATGGAGGCCAGAAGCTGCCAGGCGCCGGGGCCCGAGAGCACCGCCGGCAGCCGATCGAAGCCCAGATGCATTAGGTTCTCCCGAACGATCATCCCGCCAAAGGAGTGGAAGGTGGCGACGGTTACCTCGTGGGCGGCCTCCGCCCGACCCACCTCTGCCAGGATTTCAGTTAGGCGCTCTGCCATCTCGGCGGCGGCCTTATCGGTGAAGGTGAGGGCCACGATCTGGTCGGGGCGAGCCTTCGCCTCGAGTATCATGCGGGCAATGCGGCGGGTAAGCACGGTCGTCTTGCCCGTGCCGGCGCCCGCCAGAGCCAGCAGCGGGGCGGGATGCTCCAGAGCCAGCCGCTGCTCGTCAGTAGGATTGAACTCGCTCATGGTCGACCACCATCCTATCAAACTTCACCGCAAAGGACGCTGAGAGTTTCATGAATGCTCATGATTCCCCACTTGTCTTCTCCTTGTCGGAACAGAGCCAGCCGAAAGGACAGAAGTAACACGGATCGTTCTTCAAGGCGCGCTCGATCTCTTGGGCGTCGAGATCGGGCAAAGCCTGGGCCAGGAAAGACCGGGAGGGGAAGGCTTCGCTCAAGATGCCGTTGGCGAAGACCTCGATCAGCTTGACGAGACGGTCCCGACTCTCGTCGGTGGGAGTGTAGTGCCGCTTGCCGTCGGCTCGCTGCCCGATTGCCTTGAGGTAGAGATAACTCGCCATCGCCGGCCGGCCAAGGCGGCGAAGGGTCTCATCTCGATAAAAGGCAAGATCGTAGAGCGCCAATTGGAGATCGTCTTGAGCCTCGGCCTTCGTCGTCGGCGATCCCGTCTTATAGTCGACAAGCTCTAGCTCACCTGAAGTCAGGCGATCCAGGCGATCAATGAAGCCGCTGATAGTGTGGGGGCCAAAAGAGAAGCGAAAGCCTCGCTCGACGTCGACCACGCCAGTCGATTGGCCGTAGCGGCCGAAGTAGTCGTCGAGCATCTTCCCCAACGCCCTGCGCGCCTGGCGGGCAATCGGGCGATAGTGGAAGGCTTTCTCGTCGAACCGGCAGTCGAGCAGATTCTCCAGCGCCTCGCGAGTGCGGGGCAGCGAGGCGCAGGGGCGATGGTACTCCTCCAGCACCGTGTGCAGCAGGCTGCCAACGGTCAATGGCGCCCCCTCGAGCTTGCTCAGGCCCCAGTGGTAGGAGAACTGGAAACCGAGTGGGCAGTTTCGATAGCTGCTGAGGCGCGACGCCGAAAGGTGTAGGCTCCCCGCGGGAAAGGGTGGCGCCGCGCCTTGCGTCTCCCGGATGTTGCTCCACCACGTCTCCGGCTGCACGATTTCCGGCCAGATGTCCTTCAGGCGATGCAGAGCGTAGAGCCCCTTGAGCCTCGCCAGAGGATCGCTAGCGGTTAGAAGTCGCCGGTAGTGGACGACGGCGCCGTCGACATCTGCCGGGAGTCCTTCTGCGGAAGGACCGCCGGCATCTCCGCTTGCAAGCTCGACGCCCGCGCAATTGATGAGCACGTCTACGAAAGGTGATGAACGCTCCGCTGCGCCCCCATCGGCGGTTCGGCTGCTGTAAGAGAGATATAGCCCCCGCCGGGCGCGGGAAACGCCCACGTAGAAGGCCCGCCTCTCCTCGTCCCGGTGGCGAGACCGTCGCGCGGCCTCGAGCCGGCCGGACCCGTCTCCGGCGTTCGCATCTGCCACCACATCCCGAGAGAGCAGATGGCCGACGACGTCGAGGGGCGAGAGATGGAGAGGGAAGGTTCCCTCGACCAGGCCGGGCAGAAAGACATACTCCCACTCCTGCCCCTTGGCCTGATGGACTGTCTGGAGGGCCACGCCGGGCCGGGAGGCAGCGGCAACCGTAAGTGGCTCAAAGTAGCCCCGGTCATAGAACTCGACGAGGTCGCGCAAGCTGAACGAGGGCAGCCGCTCCTGCAGGGAAGATACCTGGTTCAAGAAGGAGGCGTAGGCAACGGAGCCGGAGCCACCGGCGAGGGCATCCTCGTGAAAGGCGGGGAATAGCCGCCAGATGTCCCAAAGGAGAAGGGCGGGGCTCGTCCCACCGGCCATTATCTCCAGTTTCGCGAGGCGGACGCCAAAGTCGACAAGGACCTTCCGTAGCTCGTCGTCGATAGGCAGGTCGGCAAGGTCCGCAATGTCCGGCGAAGGGGGTACGGCGTCAACGGATTGGGGCAGCGGACAAACGGATGGAGGCGAGAGAGCCATTCGCTTATTCGCTGGATATTCGTTGACGCCGCACCCCTGTCGTAGGTCTGGGTTTGGCAACCCCGTTCCTTCGCCCTGACCCACATTCGGTTCGGCAGATGTCTTGCCAAAGGCAGCGACCCGGCGCAGCTCCCGGAGGCCAAAGAGAGGAAGCCCAGCCAGGGGTGAGCTCAAAACTCTCTCGAGCGCGTCCTTCTGACCGGCCAGGTATCTCACCAGGTGGATTGCGGCGACAACCAATGGCTCCGCTTGGATCCTCCGACCCATATTCAGGTCGCACGGTATGCTCCGACGAGCCAGCTCGGCCCTGATAAGGTCGGCCAAAGGCGCAGCCAGGCTGCGGAAGAGGACGGCGACCTGCGTCGGCGCCGTGCCTGCCCGCAGCAGGCTGCCGGTCTGTTCCGCCACCCAACGGGCCTCGTCGCCGGGATAGGTGAACGAGCGCAGCAGGACAAACCCGGCTGAAGCCTCGACGTCCTGGGTCTGCCCCCAGGACGTCGAGGCTTCAGCCGGGGAAGGTAGATTACTGCCGCCAGTCGCGACTGGAGTTCCAGCGGTCGCCGGGCGAACAGCGGCCGCAATATTGGCCAGACTCCCACAGCAGCGGTGGTTCTCCATCGAAGTCACCACGCGGGCCCCGTACAAGTGCTCGCAAGCCAGAAGATTGGCCGCCGCACCGCTGCGGAACCCATTGATAGCCTGCGGGGGGTCTCCCGCTACCAGCAGGTCTGTCTCGCCGCCAACCAGATGGCGGAGGAGGGTGGCCTGAGCGTAGTTGGCCTCCTCGAACTCGTCGACCAGGATGTGGCGATAGATGCGCCGATAGGACCGCGTGACCTCCGAGTCAGCCGCAAGCAGCTCGTTTACCCTGGCGAACAGCTCGCCGAAGTCGACCCATCCCGCCTGGCGCAGGCTCTGGCGGTAGCGGGGATAGAACCGGGCCAGCTCAGCCAGGTCGGAGCGGTCCCAGAACCGTGTGCGCTGCAGCAAGTCCTCGCCGGCCAAGCCATTCTCGGCGGCGGCCATGGCCATGTCGTAGGCCAGCTTCAGGAAGGCCGCCGTGCCCTTCGACCGGCCATAATTGGGCCAGAGGTCGGGGTTCTCCTGGCGCAGCATCTGGCGCAGGAACTCGAAGTGGTGAGCCGTGTCCAGAATACGGGGGAGCCGGCGGTATCCCATGGCGCGGTAGTGAATATGGAGGATGGTCAGGGCCAGGGAATGAAAGGAGGTGGCCATTGGCGGCCGGGCGGACCCGAGCCGCTGCCGCAGGCGGTCTCCGAGCGGAGCGGCGGCCCGGCGTGATGGCGCCAGAAGGAGAACATCCCCCGCTCGCGCTGTACCGCTGGCGACGAGCCATACCGCCCGCTCCGCCACTACCAGGCTCTTCCCCGCTCCCGGCCCGCCGAGAAACACCAGCTTGCCGGCAGGTCCTTCCACCACCTGCCGCTGCACTTCGGTCAGAGACGACTGAGCATCGCCGGTTTTCACAGGCCGTACTTCATCTGCAATTCGTCACATAGCCAGGCAAGCTCCCTCAGGCGCATTCTATACTCGCTATAGTCGGCCGGCATTTGCACCTCTCCCTTCGTTCGCACCGCAAGTTATGATGCGCTAGTTCTCACCGGAGAATAGATAGAACTTCTGGCCAGGGCATGCTTTCGCAACGCAACCGGTGAGGGCCTAACCCTAACCCTCTCTCGCTCCAGCGGGAGAGGGAACAGGTACGCCGCCACCCTCCTTCTCTCGCTCCAGCGGGAGGAGGAACTCGGACTACCGCACTGTGCCGGGCGGGCGGACAGACGGTGTACCCTCTCCCTTCCGGAGAAGGGAGAGGGTGGGGTGAGGGTTTCACACAGGCCCGGTTATGCAAAACCAACTCCCGAACCGTAGCTGCCGGCCGCTCGGTCACCTAAGCCGATCCCACGGCGACGGCTTCCGCCAGGGTGCGATACTCAAGGGCCACTCCCCCGGCCTCGGCAAACACGCGAAATACGGCCATGCGCTCGTGCCTTTTCCCCTCACCCACCTCCAAATGGCCCAGCCATTCCCGAACTGCCTGTGGCGCCACGTGGCCTCCATCCCGCTCCATCGATTGACCCGAGCCAAAGCTATTCGGCACAGGAACCCCTATCCTGTCGCCAGCCTATTGTACAGCTTGCACGCTTCCTTCGTCAAGCGGAAAGTTTCCTTTCCGATGTAGGGGCGAGAAGACTAGATTAAAGGACATGGGCACGAGGATGAGCAGGGTCGAGGAGTAGACGAAGCCCCAGTAGGCGTTGCCCATGCCTCCTGCGTGGCCGATGAAGAAGAAGCTTAGCAGGGGAGTTACGAGAAGAACCCCGAAAAAGGCCTTGTGCTCCCGGGTCGGCACAGAGAACAGCCCGGCGATGGCCAGGACGAGAAGCGCGCCGGCGATGACGTCGTTGGTGCTGACGCCTGAGGTGGCGAACCTCACGGTGTTCACGGCGTACGACGCTCCCCCTTCCAACAGCCAATCCGTGAAGGTTCTCTCGCCGGCCACCGTCAGGTAAGGCGCTATCTGAGAATACTGGTAAGCTTCCAGTCCAAAGAAGACGGCGATCGGCGCCAGCCACAGTATCACGTGCCGGCCTCTCCCGGAAAGAAAGCTCGCCGCCATGCCCGCCAACGGCGCGAAGAAAAAAAGCTCGCGGATGGCGAGGACGAGGGTCACCACCACAACTGCGTAAACCCTTCTCCCCGAGACAAAGAGAAGCCCGACGATGACCAGCAGCAAGGCGGACCATAGCTCGGAAAAATCGAAGGCCCACTCCCTGGCGAAAAGAGAATAGTGGGGGGCGAGAAGAATTGGCGCCAGCAAGGCTATGGGGCCGCCGGTCCATTTATGAACCATAAGGAAGGCGCTCAGGAGGGCGACGGTTTCCAACAGGATGAGGAGAGAGAGGATGTAGTCTCCTTTCGCGGGAAGGGTCCAGGCCCATAGTTGATGGAGCGTGGGCAAGCGATAGTTGAAGTACTGGGCGGGATGGTCGGGAGTTCCTGGTATATCGGTGTCCCGATCCTGCTTGAAGGCAATTCGAAAAGCGTCGTAGAAGCCCTCTCCCTGCTTCATCAGGTAAAAGGTCTTGAGGTAAAGAGCGCCATCCACGGTGTAGGCCTTATCGGGAGGCTCTTTAGCGGCCAGTGCCGTCATGTAGCTGCTCTCCGCATGGGTGGTAGCCAAAAACAGCGCCAGAACCATTGCCAGGACGACAGCCGTCGACCTGAACCCCCACCTCTGAAAGGCTCTGGCCCCTATGAACCCGCCGAACCCGCCGGACAGTACCCAGAAGGCGACGAGCAGGACCACGACACCGGAGTCCAGCGGGCTGTCGTACAACTTGGCGAACCGGTCGAGGCCAAGCATGAGAAGCGACAGGAAGGCGGCCATCAGCCCGGCCGGAATGGCGGCGTAGTAGCTTAACGCTAGCATCCCGGCCAGCACGCCGGCCAGGGCTGGTGCAGCCATACCATAGCCCAGGAAGGAGAACCGGCTGAGGGAGAGAGCGGCCAGGGCGCCCGCCGTGCTGCAGGCAAGTACCAGCAGGACCCATCGCTTGGCGATATGGCTAGTCATGGCGGCCTGCCGGTTTTCGCCCCGATAGGACGAAGTCGAAGAACATGGGCGCCAGCGTGAGCATGGTGGAGGAATAGACAAATCACCAGTAGGCGTCGCCGATCTCCCCGCCGTGGCCTATGAACAAGAAGCTAGCTATAGGCGCCAGAAGAAGAACGCCAAAGAAGGCCCTGTGCTCGCGGCTCGGCACTCGGAACAGGCCCGCCACCGCCAGAGCGAGGAGCAGCACGACTATAAGATCCTTGGTGGTGATTCCCAGAGCGGCAAACCTCAGGGTATCAAAGGCGAAGGAAAGCCCTCCCCCTGCCTGCCAGGTGGTCCAGGTTCTCTCGTCGGTTACCGACAGATAAGGCGCGACCTGCCAATATTGGGAGACCTCCAGGGCGAGGAAGGCAGCCACCGGAACCAGCCACATCGGCAAGTGGCGACGCCGCCCGGCGAGGAAGCTGGCCAGGGCGCCGGCAAAGGGGGCGAACAGAAATAGCTCCCGAATGGTGAGGACCAGAGTCACCAGGGCGACCGAGTAGACCCACTTCCGAGAAACGAAAAGCAGGCTGGCGATGACGAGCAGCAATGCGGCCCATAGCTCGGAGAAATCGAAATACCAGCCGCTGGCGAAAAGAGCGTAATGCGGCGCGAGGAGAATCGGCGCCAGCAAGGCTAGCGGACTGCCCGTCCATTTGTGGACGATGAGAAAGGAGCAGACGAGGGCGACGATTTGCAGGAGGATCACCAGCGATGGGATGTAATTTCCCTTCGCCGGCAGGAGCCAAACCCAGAGCTGGTGCAGGGTAGGCAACCGGTAGTTGAAGTACTGGGCGGGATGGTCGGGCACACCGGGCAGGTCGACACGCAAGTCCTGTCTTACTGCTTCGCGGAACGCGCCGTAGAAGTCCTCTCCCTGCTTCATCAGATAAAAGGTCTTGAGATAGAGAATGCCATCCACGCCGTAGCTCTTGGCGGCAGGTTCGGAAGCTGCCTGAACGGTCATGAAGCTGCTCTCCGAGTGGATGGTGACCAGAAACATGGTCAGGACGAGTGATAGGAGGGCGATGGTGGCCTTGGGGCCCCAGCGGCGAAAAGCCAGGGCGCCGACCAAGGCCCCGGCCCCGCCAGACAGTATCCAGAAGCCGGCCAGCAGGACTGTAACGCCGGGATCCGGCGAGAGGTCGTACAAATCGTAGAAGTGATCGATGCCGAGAAGCAGAAGCGATAGGCTGGAGGCCATCACCCCCGCCGAAACGGCGGGAAGGTAGCTAAGGGCGAGCATGCCAACCAGGGCGCCGGCCAGGGCCGGGGCAGCCATGCCGTAACCGAGGAAGTAGAACCGGCTCAGGGCGAGGGCGGCCAGTGTGCCGGCCATGCCGCAAGCGAGGACGAGCACGAGCCCCTGCCGGCCAAATCGCTCGGCTCCGGCCTTGCTGTCCCCATCGATTGCCGTCGCCGTGTCAGAAATCACCTGCACCTGGTAACTCCAAGGACGGTTCTTGGCCTGTCGTGGGGAGTATAGCCTCTGCCCGCTCGCGAGTCAATTAGCTCGCCAAGCGATCGTGTTGCAGGTCAAGAGTTTTTCGGACGAGCGAAAGTCGTGGTATACTTTAGGAGGCCAGAGCTCCGGAGGTGAAGGGGCCAGATGTTCTTTGGTGGTAAGATGGGCGCCGTAACCATTTACAAGCGAACCGACTTTGAAGCAGCGCACAAGCTGGAAGGTCATCCCAAGTGCGGCGTGCTTCATGGCCATTCGTATAAGGTCGAGGTTTGGCTTACGGGAACGCCGACCGGGCCGTGGGGCTTCGTCTCCGACTTTGGCGGAATCAAAGAGTACTTTCGCCAGTTTGACCATTCCGATGCGGTTATCACCAAGTCGGCGGAGATCCTGGCGCTCGAAGCGGCGGCGCACTTCAAAACGGATAACGTGACGAAGGTGGTCGTAAGGATCTGGGAGTCGGCAACCTCCTATGCCGAAGCGGTATTCGATGAGGACGAGTTAAGCACAAAGACCCGAAGATAGGGTAAGGTTGGGGACCAACAAGGCTGGGAATGGCTAGCGAGAAACTCAAGATCTATCGAGAGAGCTTGTTGGTTAGTGGCGACGGGGTGTTCTTTTCGTTGCAGGGCGAGGGGCCATCCCTCGGGAAGCCAGCGGTCTTCCTCCGGCTCCATCTCTGCAACCTCCACTGCGACTGGTGCGACACCAAGCATACCTGGAATGAAGGACTCGACGAGGCGGAACGGTGGTCGATAGAGCAAGCATTGGGGAGGATCGGCCAGCACCCGGCCCGAAGGTTAGTTATTACCGGCGGTGAGCCCCTTCTCCAGTCGCCGGCCATAGATAGCCTGCTTTGCCACCTACCGGGCGACTGGGAGGTGGAAATCGAAACCAACGGAACGATCTCTCCCACGGCGACGATGATCGAGCGGAAGGTTCAATTCAACGTGAGCCCCAAGCTGGCGAACTCTGGCAACGAGCGGGTCCATCGCCACCGCCCAGAGGTGCTGGCGGATTTCCAGCGGCTGCCGGGCGCTACGTTCAAATTTGTCGTTACCGCCAGCGGGGACCTCGAGGAAGTGGCGGCGATCGTCGAGGAGTGCGGCCTGGCCAAGGAAAGCGTGGTCGTGATGCCGGAAGGGACGAGCCAGAGGGCCATAGCCAAACACGGACGGGCGGCCGTAGCGCTGTGTAAGGCCCAGGGCTGGCGGTTGATGCCGCGGCTGCAGGTGATGCTCTGGGGGCAAAGGAGAGGGATGTAGATGGCGAGGGCGGTGGTAGTATTTTCGGGCGGCCTCGATTCGACGACGGCGTTGTACAAAGCCATCGCCGATGGATACGAGGCTCACGCCGTGTCTTTCGACTACGGCCAGAAGCACCGGAAGGAGCTGGAGCAGGCGGCGAAGATCGCCCGGGGGCTAGGGGTCGACCACAGAGTTGTCGACATCACCGCCATTACCGGGTTGATCAGCAATAGCGCTCTGACCTCGGATAAAGAGGTGCCCGAGGGCCATTACGCCGCCGATAACATGAAAGCGACGGTGGTCCCCAATCGAAACATGATCATGGCTTCCATCGCCATCGGCTACGCCGTCAACGTCGATGCGAAAGCGGTCTATCTGGGCGTCCACGGGGGCGACCACTTTATCTATCCGGATTGCCGCCCGGAGTTCGTGCGGCTCCTAGTATCGATTGCACTGGTGGCGAACGAGGGGTTCATCGATCCCGGCTTCGAGATAATCACCCCCTTCTTGAATAGCAGTAAGGCGGACATCGTGCGAGAAGGAGCAGCGCTGGGGGCTCCCCTCGAACTGACATGGAGTTGCTACAAGGGAGGCGCCAGGCATTGCGGCAGATGCGGGACCTGCGTCGAGCGTAAGGAAGCCTTCCTCCTAGCTGGCCTCGCCGATCCCACCTCCTACGAGGCTTGACGGTTCATCTTTGTTTCCTAACACCTCAGCTCAGCGCCCCGGCGACCTTCTGCTCCGCTTCGGTGGCGGTCAAGACGATTACCCGGTCTTCGGCTTGCAAGAACAGGTCTGCCCTCGGAACGAGAACCTTACCCTGCCTCAATATCGCTACGAAAGTCGCTTCGGCCGGCAAGCCAAGATCTTTGATTTGGCGACCAATCGACTTGGCGTCCTGTGGGATCGGCTTTTCCACCAGGGCGACCTCTCCCTCGCGCAGCTTGAGCAAAGTGACCAGGTCGCCGAGGGTGACTTCTTCTTGCAGCAATTTGCCCAGAACCGTGGCCTGGCTTGCAGCAATGTCCACCCCCATGTCGCTGCCGAACATCCACTCGTTCTTCGGGTTGTTGACGCGAGCTATGACCCGCCCGACATGAAATTCAAACTTCGCCAAAGTGCAAGCGACCAGGTTATCTTCGTCCTCGCCGGTCACGGCGATGAAGGCGTCCGCCCCGCGGACGCCTGCCCGGTCGAGCACGTCGGGGTTGTCGGCGTCGCCCTGAACCACTTTGAGACCGAGCTCCTTGGCCAGGCGCGTCGCCGTCTCGCCATCCTTCTCGACCACTACCACCGTTTCGCCATCACGGCTCAAACTCTCGGCCAGATAGCGGCCCACCAGTCCTCCGCCCGCAATCACCACAAACATTTCATCGCCTCCTAACTTGCCCTCAGCCGCTGACAGCTTCCTACGGTGAAAGCATGCTCTCGACCTTTGACATCGCCGAGGACAAGACCGAGATGAGCAGCTTGTCGCCCTTGGCTAGAATCGTTTCCGAGCTGGGAATCGAGCCGGAGCCGTGCCGGATGAGGGCGACCACCTGCGTTTCACCCGGTATGAGCAGGTCCTTAACCCGGGTGCCCGCCACCAGGGGACCTATCTCTGCTTCCACGACGTTAACCTCTCCGTTAGCCACGGTAAGCACGCTGGTCAGTCCGATGTAGGTGAGAAGCTCGCGAATTTGGTTCGCTCCCCAGACCGTCGAGGATATGGTCGGCACCCCCAGGCGCCGGTAGATATCGGCTCGTAGGGGATCGTAGATGCGCGTCACGACTCGCGGCACCTTGAAGCGGCTTCTCGCCATGGCCGCCAGGACGTAGTTGGTATTGTCGCCCGCGGTCACGCTGGCGAAGGCATCGGCCCGCTCGATGCCGGCCCGTTTGAGCACCTCCTGGTCGAAGCC
The DNA here is from genome assembly GCA_016190625.1 of Chloroflexota bacterium. Taxonomy (GTDB): domain Bacteria; phylum Chloroflexota; class Dehalococcoidia; order JACPQF01; family JACPQF01; genus JACPQF01. Next base: position 14,798 of record JACPQF010000055.1, read on the forward strand.
GTTACCCTCGATAGGCGTGCATCTGAACCCCCTGCCCAGTCGCGCGAAAGCGCTGGCGCTGCGATCGACGATCGCCACCTCGTGTCCGTCGGTTGCCAGTAACCCGGCCAGGAGCGAGCCCACGCGCCCGCAACCGACAATGACCACTTTCATAACGTCACCTCCGTTCCCTTAGCGGCTCGCCGCGACGCAGGACCCATTTCCTCGCCTCGTCGGCGAGAAAGACCACGGGTCCGAAGAACACCGCGATCGCCCACTCCTCGAGGCCCAACGGGTGCATGCCGAAGAAGTTGGCGAGCACGGGAAGGTAGAGCAGGGCCACGGTAAGAGCGATCTCGAAAACCACCCCCCAAAGAATCCAGCGATTGCTGAGTACGCCCGTGGTGAACACCGACACCCGGTTGGTCCGCGAAGCGAAGACCGTGCCCACCTGAGTCATGACGATCCCCAGAAAGGCCATCGTGCTGGCCTTCAGGTAGAGGGGATCGGCGGCATCCAGCGGCGCGCCCCAGGTCCAGCCGCCGCGATAGAGGACCCAAAAGAAGCCACCCATTACGAAGACCGACTCGATGATGCCAAAGAACACGTAGGCGCGGAGGAGAAGCGGTACGGTGAGCAGGTGCTCGGTTCGGGGCCTCGGCGGTCGCTCCATGATGCCGGGCTCCGCTTTTTCCACGCCGAGAGCCAGCGCCGGCAGGGTTTCCGTACCCACGTCGATGGCTAGGATCTGCATCGGCGTGATGGCCAGCGGAACAGGCAGGAGGGCGAAAGCGACGAAGGGCACCACCTCGGGGCCGAGATGGGCGAAGATGTAGACGAGGAACTTGCGGATGTTGTCGTACACCCGTCTTCCTTCCTCCACTGCCCTCTCGATGGTGGCGAAGTTATCGTCGGTCAGGATCATCTGGGCAGCTTCCTTGGCCACGTCGGTGCCGGTGATCCCCATGGCGATGCCGATATCAGCCTTCTTCAAAGCGGGGGCGTCGTTTACGCCGTCGCCGGTCATCGCTACCACCTCGCCGAGGTGCTTCAACTCGGCGGCGATGCGGAGCTTGTGCTCGGGGGTGGCGCGGGCAAATATCGCCTCGCCAGCCCTCAGAACCTCTCGCAGTTGCTCGGGCGACTTCCGGTCTATGTCGGCGCCGGTGACCATGCTAGCGCCTTCGCGCTTGACCAGCCCGATCTTCATGGCGATGGTCCTCGCGGTCAGCCCGTAATCGCCGGTGATCATGAAGATGTTGATGCCAGCGCGGTAGCAGTTCTTGATAGCATCGGCGACTTCGGCGCGCGGCGGGTCCATCATTCCCACCAGCCCCACGAAGATCAGGTCGCGCTCGACCTGCTCCACCGAATGGAAATCAGTCCCTTCAGGCAGACGCCGGTAGGCAAGGCCGAGGACACGCAAGGCCGACAGGGCGAAGTCGTCGTTCTTCTCCACCACGGTTTCCCGCAAAGCGTCGGTCAGGGGCTGAACCTGACCGCGAAGCAGGATGTGGGAGCAGACGGCGAGAACCTCCTTGGGCGCTCCTTTGACGTAGGCGATCAGCTCGCCATCTTCACGATGGATGGTCGCCATTCGCTTACGCTGCGACTCGAAGGGAAGCTCGTAGACGCGGGGTGTCTGTTCGATATCCCTCAGGTAGTCGATGCCGCCCTTTCTCGCCAGCGTGAGTAGGGCCGCCTCGGTCGGATCGCCGACAATGCGCCACTTATCGCCGGGCGAGGGCGGGGGAATAAGGCGGGCGTTGTTGCAGAAGCTGGCGGCGCGCAAGAGGAGCCGGAGCCTGTCCCTGCTCTCCGGCGGCATAGGCCCCTCGCCGGTCGCGAAATCTCCGGCCGGTCCGTAGCCTCCCCCCGTCACGTGGATCGTCTCGCCATCCAGCCAGATCTCCCGCACCGTCATCTCGTTCTGGGTGAGGGTCCCCGTCTTGTCGGTGCAGATGGTCGTCACCGATCCCATCGTCTCGATGGCCGAAAGCCTTTTCACCAGGGCGTGTTTCTTGGCGAGGGTGCTGACGCCTACGGCCAGGGCCAGCGTCAGGGTGGGCAGCAGGCCCTCCGGCACGTTTGCCACGATCATGCCGATGGCGAAAAGCATGGCGTTGCCGAAGGACATCTGAGCCAAGGTGGTCCCAACCACGAGGAATACCATGCCGGCGACCATGGCGATGGCGGCGATGATGAGAGCGATGTTCCGGACCTCGATGGTCAGCGGGCTCGGCGGTAGTTTTACTCCTTGCGTCAGCCCGGCTATTTTGCCGAACTGGGTGTCCATGGCGGTGGCAAAGACCACGGCGTGGCCCGAGCCGAAGGCCACCGAGGTGCCGGCGAAGACGAGATTGGGGAGTTCGCTGAGTGGGACCTCCCTAACCGGCTCTGGCTCGGCGGCCCGCCGCACCGGCTCCGATTCGCCGGTGAGAGGCGCATTATCCGTCCTTAGCTCCACCTCGTCCACCAGCCGGGCGTCGGCGGAGATGTGGTCGCCGGTGTCGAGGACGAGGATATCGCCAATCACCAGCTCACGGGCGAGGACCTCCTCGATCTCACCGTCCCTAATGACTCGCGCCTTGGCCGGCAGGAGCTTCTTCAGCGCCTCGACCGCCCGTTCCGCCTGGAACTCTTGGATGAAGGAGAAGATGGAGTTGATGACGATGACGGCGATTATGGTCCAGGCAAGGGCGACCGAATCGGAGACGAAGGCCAAAACGGCGCTGGCCCACAGGAGGAGAGCGAACACCTGATAGAAGTTGGCCAGGAAGCGGAGGACCAGGGACGTCTTACGGGCCTCTGCGATCTCGTTTGGGCCGTACTGCGAGAGGCGTTGCCGGGCCTCTTCTTCGGACAATCCCCGCGGGCTACTGCCCAGAGCGGCATAAACCTGCGCCGCTGGCAGCGAGTATATTGGCGCCGAAGTTTCTGCCCGCCCATTCCGAGGATTCATCTTTCTGGCCCTGTTTCCAGTATATCTTCCAAGCGCTGCCAAGTCAACGAACGAGCCGGACAGCCTTGCCGGGCCTTTCAGTTCCTGTCGACAACCCCTTCCCAAACAAGCCAAAATCCGCCTAGATAAGCGGCAAGCAACTCTTCGGCCTCAGAAATGCAGGTTCTAACTTGCAGCCTGGTTGCATCCTCTGCTATAATCTGCAAAGGTAACGAAGTAGCGGTCAAGATCATCCACCAATAGAAGAAAAGCTTGTTCCAATACTCGAGAAGGAGGAAGAATGGCAAGGGCAGGTAGTGGCGAGGGCGACATCACGGTAAGCGAGGCGGGGCGCAGAGGGGGAAAGAAAGTGCTAGCGAAATACGGCAGAGAGCACTTTGTTTCAGCGGGCAAGAAGGGCGGGCAGACACTGTCCAAAGAGCGAGGCCGTGAGTTCTTTGTCCAAATCGGCGGTATGGGGGGTAAGGCGGTGAAGGAGAATCACGGCCTTGACCATTTCTCTCATATCGGCCAGATGGGCGGCCAAGCTCTAAAGGAGAAGTATGGTGATGAATACTTCTCTCAGATCGGCAAGAAAGGCGGGCAGAAGAAGAAGCGAAAAGACGGCGAGTAGCCGTGTTCTTAGCCAAGAAACGAGTTCTACTGATTGTCTATCGCTCGCTGTGAAGAGTGCTTTGACAAACAGGTAAACTCGGATATATCATTACACCGGCTGAGGTGTGTTCATGCGGAGGACGCTTGTCGTAGTCTCTCACACGCATTGGGATAGAGAGTGGCATCAGACCTTTCAGCAGACGCGCCTGAGATTGGTCCGGTTGCTGGATTCACTGCTGGACCTCCTATCCACGGATTCCGGCTACCGCCATTTCACCTGCGACGGGCAGACGGTCATGCTGGAGGACTACGTCGAGGTCCGCTCCGAGCGACGGGAGGAGATCGGGCGGCTGGTCCGGGAAGGGAAGCTCATCATCGGACCGTGGTACGTGCTGGCCGACGAGTTCCTTCCCGACGGCGAATCGCTCATCAGAAACCTGATCCTCGGCCGGCAGCAGATGGCCGCCTTTGGCGCCCCGCCTCACGGCATCGGCTACCTCCCTGACGCCTTCGGCCACATCGCTCAGATGCCGCAGATACTGCGCCGTTTCGGCCTCGACGCCGCCGTGCTCTGGCGGGGCGTGCCCGAACAGGTGGGAAAATCCGAGTTCGTGTGGCGAGCGCCCGATGGCAGCGAGGTTTTGACCGTGCATATGCCCGGCGGCTACGCCAACGCTCACGGCCTGCCGAACCGGGAGGAGGCTTTGCTCGGCCGCCTGGCCGCCATCCGCAGCCAGCTCGAAGCCAGAGCGACTACCGAGCACCTGCTGCTCATGAACGGCAACGACCACGCCGAGCCACAGGCCGAGCTGCCGGCGTTGCTCGCCCTGGCCAACGACAGACTGGCGGACGCCGAGCTAGTGCACGGCACGCTTCCCATGTACGTATCGTCTGTGCGAGCGTCTCTAAACGGTACGAGCGACCTGCTGCCGAGAATGCAGGGCGAACTGCGCAGCGTGAGAAACGCCCACCTGCTCCAGGGGGTGCTTTCCACCCGGATGTGGGTGAAGCAGCAAAACCGGTCCTGCGAGACCATCCTCACCCGCTGGGCCGAGCCCTTCACGGCCATCGCCTGCCTGGTTGCCAAGAACAAAAGGGCAGCCGAGAATCAAGACACTGCAAAGTCGGTCCCCATCCCCTCTACCCTCTACCCTCTACCCTCTACCCTATCGTTACTCCGGCAGGCCTGGAAATACCTGCTCCAGAATCAGGCCCACGACTCAGCCTGCGGCTGCAGCGTCGACGCCGTTTACGAGGACGTCAAGGCCAGGTTCAACTGGTCTTCTCAGATCAGCGAGGAGCTGACTAGCCGGGCGCTGGGGGAAATTGCCGCTAATGTTAGGCTGACTGATCTTCCCGCGTTGGCCGGGCACAGGAGTTGTAGAGATGAATCCCGCCTTGAGGATCACCGCAGCGTGGAGTACCCTCACCCTAGCCCTCTCCCGCTGCGGCAGGAGAGGGAACAGGATGGACCGCCCCTTTCTTCTACTGTGCCCCTGAGTGGCATCGATGACTCGACGGAAGGGCGCCTGGCGTTCGTATTGTTTAACGCCGAATCGGGGCCGCGAACGGATTTCGTCTCCCTGCGAACCAAGGCTCCTCTCGACGCCGGCGACATCGTCCTCGCCGACGACGAGGCTCGTCCCCTGCCCTACCAGATTCTCGCTCAGCATAGCAGCGAGCTCATCAGCACCGACGTTTCCCGCGCCGACCTCGAGGGCTTCTTGTGCATGGTGGGCGGTGGCGACTTGACCAGTTGGCCCGAGGAGAAGATCGACTCTCTGGAAGCTCTGCTGGCCCTGACGGTGGCAGACAGGTTTCCCCAGTTGGTGATAACGGGAGTGGAAGTCAGACCCAGCCTCGTCCCCGGCACGGTGATAATCCAGATCGGCACCGCCGAGCGGGGTGGACATAGCTACGAGGCCATTGCCGAAGGTCTCCATCAGGTCGCCGCTCTGGTGATGCGGGGCGACGTGGACTACTTCCAATTGAGAATGTCGCGGCGCGACGAGGTAGAGCTAGGCTTCGTGGCGACGGCGGTGCCCGGCTACGGCTACCGTACCTACCAGATTCTCCCCGGCCACCGCGCCCGGCCGGAGACGCCTGCTCCCGGCGAAGGCTACGCCATTCAAAACGAGCACTTCCTGGTTCAGGCCAGCCCCACCGATGGGACCTTGACGGTCATCGACCGCGAAACGGGCTCGGTTTACGAGAAGCTGAACCAGTTCGTGGATGGCGGGGATGCCGGAGACGAGTACAACTACTGTCCGCCCGCAGAGGACAGGCTGATCGGGCTTCCCGTCTCGCCGCCGGCGGTGACAGTCGTCGAGAGCGGACCGGCCCGCTCGACCCTTAGGGTGGACAAGGTTCTCATGCTTCCCCGCTCCCTGGCGGCGGGCAGGCAGCAGCGCAGCGCCGAGCTCGTGGCATGCCCCATCTCGTCCTTCGTGAGCCTCTACGCGGGAGTGAGACGGATCGACGTGAGGACGGTGGTGGACAACGTGGCCGAAGATCACCGGCTCAGGGCTCATTTTCCCACGCGGATCGTGGCGAACCATACCGTCGCCGACCATAGCTTCGCCGTCGTCGAAAGGCCAATCCAGCCAGCGGAAGGAGCGGCACCCGTTCAGGGCAATGGCTTCGAGCAGGCTCTGGGCACCTATCCCCATCACACATTCGTAGACGTCGGCGACGGGGAACTGGGCTTCATGCTGGCGAGCCGGGGTCTTCCCGAATACGAGGCCCTGCCATCCCCGCATGGCGCGACCCTCGCCCTCACTCTGCTCCGCTGCGTGGGCTGGCTGTCCCGGGACGACCTGACCACGAGGCAGGGCAACGCCGGCCCGTCTCTGCCAACTCCCGGCGCCCAGTGTCCGGGAAGGCACGAGTTCCATTACTCGCTGATACCACACGAGTTCGGCTGGTCCTTCTGCGAAAGGACGGTCCAGCAGGCCCACTGGTTCGCCAACCCCTTGCGCGCTGTCGAGGCCACCGGCGCGACGGGAAATCTCGACCCCAACCTCAGCTTCGTCGATCTCGAGCCCGCCGGCCTCCACCTGACCTGCCTCAAGAGCGCCGAGAGCGGCGATGGCATCGTGGTGCGGTTCTTCAACCCGAGCCCGAATGAGGAGCAAGCCAGGGTGCGAGTCAACCTGCCCGTGCAAACAGCCGAGGTTGTATCCCTTGGCGAGGAGAGGCTGGGCGAGCTCGAACCAGACCCCGACGGTCGCTGGTCCCTGCCGGTCGGCCCCCACGAGATCGTAACGCTCAAACTCGTAACGTAGCGTCAAGCATAACGTTTTGGTACCTATCAGCGGTCAGTCCCAGGTCATAGCTGCTTAGCAAGCGCAGATAGGCAGAACAAAGCGGAAGGCGCTGCCCTTACCCTCCTCACTTTCCACCCAGATCCGCCCGCCGTGGGCCTGAATCACGCCCTGAGTAATATACAGGCCCAGACCAGAGCCGCCAAGCCCCTGGGCTAGGGCCGATTGGCTGCGGTAGAACCTCTCGAACAGCCGCTCCCGCTCGTCCTCGGCCACGCCTATGCCCTTATCCTCCACGGATACCGTCACCTCGCCAAAAGCCGGCTCAACCCGCACCACTACCTCGCCTCCCTGGGGCGAGTACTTGATGGCGTTGCCCACAAGGTTGGCCACCGCCTGTTCTATCCTGCCTCTGTCCCACCTGCCCACCACTCTATCGGCCGGCAACGCGAGACGCAGTTGGTGGGCCTGAGCGGCGCCGGCGAACCGCTCGACGATCTCGTCGAGGAGCTCGTTCAGGTCCACCTCCTCACAGCGAAGGTCAAGCTTCCCCACCTGAATGCGAGACACATCCAGCAGGGCGTCTAGTAGCCGGTTGAGTTGATCGACCTGTCTCACGATGGCCTCCAGGTTATGGCCGATCTGGCTGACCTCTCCCCTTTCCAGTTGCCTGGCAGCTAGTTGAGCGTAGCCCTTGATAGAGGTTATCGGCGACCTGAGATCGTGAGAGGCGCTGAGAATCAAGTCATCTTTGAGGCGTTCGATCTGTTTTTGCTCCGCCAATTGGGCCATGGCCTGCACTAGGCTCTGATATCTTTGGATGTTGCGCAAGATGGCCACGGCAATGCCGGACGTGGCGTCCCACAGCTTCTCTTCCTCGGCGGATATCGCGGCCGATGCCGGTCGCCGGGCGCAGATCACGCCAACCACCTCGCCCTCAATGACGAGTGGCACGGAAATGGTCGTTCCGTCTTGGCGATCAGCCGGGAGGACCTGTCCAAGCGCCGCGGCAAAGCCCTCCCCCATAGGCACGACAGCGCATGGAACGGGTTGGGCGCCGAGATAGGCCACAACGTTCAAGCTCTCCTTCGTCTCGTCGGCCAACAGCAGGGCAACGGACTCTGCTAGCCCTGCCTCTTTGGCCCAGTCGAGCAGCACCGAAGCCTCCGTCTTCAGGTCCAACGTCAAACCGAGCCGTTGGCTGAGCTTATCCAAACCGCTCAGCCCCGACTCCGCCTTCCTCGCCTTGCCGCCGTGCTTCCCAATACACATGTTTACTGCCCCCGCCTTCGAGATCGCCCTACCAGCCTATCTATGGCCTGTCTAAGCGCAACCCGGTCCACTGGCTTAGAGAGGAAGGCATCTGCTCCCGCCTGCCTGATACGGGTTTCGGCGAGGAGCGAGCTGCAGACCAGAATGGGGATGTCGGCGGTGGTGACGCCGGCCTTGAGGTCGCGGCACAGTTGAAAACCGTCCAGCTTGGGAAGCAAGATCGCCGTGATGATGAGGTCAGGCTGAAGCTTCGCCGCCAGTTGTAGAACTGCTAATCCATCGGAGGCTACGTCGATCTGATAGGAGGCTTCGAGGAGACCTCGCAGCTCCTCGATTGTAGACGGATCTCGCTCGGCCAGCAGGATCTTTAGCTTGCCTGAGACCATCCGCCCTATTCCTTTCTCTATCCAGACGGCAAGGCCGCCAATCGGTCAAGATAGCGTCAATGCCGGCAACCTGCCCAGACAGATTACAATTTCCTTACATTCATTATAAGCCATCGCGCCGGCTAATGCGAGTGCCGGGCGGGGAAGCGGTCGTCGCCTGTATTACGGCAGCGGCTAAACAAGTGTTTGACAAGCAATCGAAGAATGCCTATAATTCTGACGCGCTGGCGACTGAATGCTAGATCACATCCTATGTGGAGGTGCGGCGATGGGTTTTCTCGATTCCATTAAGCAGGGCGCCGGAAAAGTGACGTTCGAGGCCGACCGGATGCTTCGCCTGAACCGGGTGGAGTCGGCCATGGGTGCCTTGAAGAAGAACCTCGAAGCCCAGGAACTCGATCTCGGCCGGGCTGCCTTCCAACTATTCAAGCAGAATCTGCTGCAGATTCCCGCTCTCGAAGGCCGCTTCGCCCAGATGGTCCCCCTCGAAAAGGAGATAGAAGAGAAGAGGATCGAGGCAGACCGGATACGGGCCGAGGCCGCGCCCCAGCCGGTGGCGCCGGCCCTGTATGGGCACGTCTGCCTGAACTGCAAGATCAGCCTTCCCATCGGGGCGATGTTCTGCCCCCGATGTGGTGGGGCGGCCACCGATGTCCTTCCGCCCGCCGCGGCCGGGCGCTCCTGCTCCCGCTGCAGTACCGCCGTTTCCTCCGATGCCCTCTTCTGCCCGAAGTGCGGCTCGCGCGTCGAGTCAGAGCCTTCCAAAGCGGCGGACAGCAATGCGCCAGCCGGCGGAGGCGAATCGTTTCGCTACGCCACGGACGGCGACACTCGATTGTCCCCCGAGCCGCCGGCTCTGTACTGTCCGACCTGCCGGACCCAACTACCGCCCGATGCCATTTTCTGCGGCTCCTGCGGCAGACCGCTGTCCAGCTAGCGGGATACGAACTTTCCGCAGGCCTCGTCGTGATCCTCGTACAGGCCCTTGGTGTTGTAGACCCGCGAGTGCTCGCCGCGCTGGAAGGCTAGCTCAAGCTCTCTCTTGACCTCCCTGCCAGGTAAGACTCCCCCACATTCAAGGAGACAAAAGCCCCAATCGGCTAGCGGGCTGTCCTTGGCAAATGCCATCACGAACTGTTTGCAGTTTTCACAAGAACTGGCCGCATCATCGTGCATCTCATGTCACATCCCTTCCTCTTTCATCTTCTCCCCTGCACGACGCCCCTATGTTGCTGGCCCGTGCACAGATTACTAAATGCGTTATTCCATAAGTTCGGCGCCCTTCGGGCGCCGAAAGGACTTTTGAAAATGTTTTTTGCGCCCACAGGCGCAAAAAACATCAGTTTCTTGTTTCGCTGCCGTCCGTCGGCTGAAAGGACAGCAGCGCAATAGGAAGTTAATGTTTTTTGGCGCCCTCAGGCGCCAAAAAACATTATTAGGACTTCCTTCGGCGCCCGAAGGGCGTCGGACCTACGGAACGACGCACTAAACCCTTAACCCTACAGCTTTTCCCTAACACGACTCAAAACAAGCGGCATGACCTCACCGGCGGGAGCGTTGAGGACCACATCCGCCCGCGAGTCGAGGGCCGTCTGCCTCAGGTTGACGATCATCAGCTTGGCTCCGCCCTCGATGGCTATGCGGGGCAAGAACGCCGCCGGATAAACCACCAGCGAGGTGCCCACCACCATGAACGCATCCGCCCGACGCGATCGTTCGGCCGCCTCTCGCATCTCCCACTCGGGAAGCTGCTCTCCGCGGGCGATAGTGGCGGATTTCAGCACCCCGCCGCAGGACTCGCAGCCCGGCACCTCGCTGTCGGCGCGCCTGATCAGGGTCACGATCTGTTCCAGGTTGTATCGCTTGCCACAGTCCTGACACTTGAGGTAGGTTGCGTTCCCGTGGAGCTCCAGAATCCTCTCCGGCGAGTTGCCCGCTCGACGATGGAGGTCGTCGGCGTTTTGAGTGATGAGACAGTCGAGCTTCCCCAGCTTGTCCAGCTCGGCGATGGCGATGTGGGACGGGTTGGGCTGCGCCCTCGCCAGTTGCCTGTTGTCGCCGACGAAGCGCTGGAGCAGCATCCACTTGATGTCAGACTCGCTCAGGGCTTTCTGCGCGGCCAGATTTTCGTAGCTGGCCCGGGACCAGGGGCTGTTTGGTCCTTGGGAGAGAGAAATGCCGGACTCCGCGCTCGTCCCTGGCCCGGTAAGCACCACCAGCCTCTTGGATGCGACGATTATCTCCGCCGCCCGGTCGATGAGGTTATCTAGCGCTGCCCCGTCCATCCTTTCGACCTCCTATCGAAGCACGCCCTCTTCGGCCAAGCGGGCGATCTCCCCTTCGCTCATTCCCAAGATCTCCCCGAAGACGAAGCTGTTATGTTGGCCCATCATTGGCGCGGCCCGCCGAATCTGAAACGGAGTAGCGGAGAAATTGATCGGCGAGCCATCTAAGGAGCCTTTTCATAATAACATGAACAAATCAACCCGATTGAGCGCTGCGCGGCGAGAGGCTGTAGTTCCATTCCCCGTGGAAGTCGCAACGCTCAATCGCCAGCGAGTTCATTTCTTCGTCGGTGACGGTCTTGCCG
>JACPQF010000057.1 GCA_016190625.1 Chloroflexota bacterium
GGCAAGACCGTCACCGACGAAGAAATGAACTCGCTGGCGATTGAGCGTTGCGACTTCCACGGGGAATGGAACTACAGCCTCTCGCCGCGCAGCGCTCAATCGGGTTGATTTGTTCATGTTATTATGAAAAGGCTCCTTAACGGCGACCGAAGCATCAAGGATGTAGCGGGCCGGTTCAGCCACGCCTATCCGCCTCCTGCCGTACTTGGCGAATAAGCTCGCCAGCAGAGATGTCCATCGGCTTCATCTGATCTCTCAGACGCATTAAGCGGTCATACACGGCGCGGCGCCGGGCGATTTCCTCTTCCGGCACAGAACGAGTAGCCGGCACTGCAACGTGAGATGGAGTCTCTTTTCTTCGTTCCATTGCTTACCCTCCTTCTGGCCCAGTATACCACAGGCGAAGGTCGGGTACCAATAAATTCATACCAGGCTTTCGCCGGGTACGACGCACTAGTGGCTTGGTGAAGAGACCAAATCGCCATCGCCCGTAACCCCCTTATTCGGGTCGGGAGGGCGCTCTAGAGCTATTCTTCTCTGCGCCTAATAGCAGGCACTCTGTCAAAGTCGGTATCGAAGCTCAATGTGTCCCATGTTCGCCCACGCTCCATCAGGACGGCGTGGTAGCAATCGGCAAACCCCAATCCACCTTGTCTGTAGAGGGTAAACACCTTCTGATAGGCGCGTTTCCCCGGCAGAACTAGTCCAGGAAGTTCCATGGGCGACAAGACCGCCTCGGCAATGCGGTCGCGCGGTTGCTGGTAGGATCGCTGAAGGGCAAGACCGCCTCGAAGACCACAGTGTCTGAAGTGCAAACTCGCAGGTCTCCCTGTTCGATCAGAGATCAATGCGTCGATCATCATTGATTAGGTGTACCTTTCATCACTATGGGAAGACTCAGGGTCCTGTAGTCTCCGACGTACAATCGCACAGGAAGCGTGTAGGCGCCTCCATTGGAGACTACATTGACAGCACTGGAGACCCAACCAGCGGGGAGCCCGGTCTTATTCATAGTCATAAACAATATCCCAGTGGATCCCGATGAGACGGTCCCAGTAACCGGGGAAAACCCTAGCCAGCCAACCGTTGGAGATACGGAAGCTGTCCAATCGAGAGAGCGCCCGCCAGTATTGGATATCTGCACAGTCTGGGTGAAGACGCCGGCATCGGCAGGGCGTCTCATACTGACGACCTGGGCCGGAGTGATTCCTAGCAAAGCCGGGCTGATCATGGCCAACTTGACCACAAAGGCATCCCAGGAGCCGCCGTTATGCGAGGTGTCGTAAGCTCCGGTGGTGACGGGGAAGTCGCTGGAAGCGGTCTCCCCCGTGACGTAAGCTGCGCCGCTGGTGTCCACGGCGATTCCTCGGCCGTAATCGGAACTGCCACCGCCGATGAAGGTGGCGTAGGCAAGACTAGACCCAGTGCCGTTCACCTTGACCACAAAGGCATCGCCGCTGAAGTTAAACGAGGTGTCGTGAGCTCCGGAGGTGACGGGGAAGTCGCTGGATAAGGTTGCTCCCGTCAGATAAGCTTCGCCGCTGGTGTCCACGGCGATACCGTAGCCGTAATCGTAATTGCTACCACCGAGGAAGGAAGCGTAGACAAGATTGGACCCCGTGGCGTTCACCTTGACCGCAAAGGCATCATAGGTGCCGCCGTTGAACGAGGTATCGTAAGCGTCGGTCGTGACGGGGAAATTGCTGGAATGGGTCCTCCCCGTGACGTATGCCGCTCCGCTGGTGTCCACGACGATACCGTCCCCGTTGTCATAATCGCTCCCACCGAGGAAGGTGGCATAGGCAAGATTGAACCCCGCGGCGTTCACCTTGACCACAAAGGCATCAATGAGGCCGTTAGACGAGGTGTCATAAGCGCCGGTCGCGACGGGAAAGTCGCTGGAAAGGGTATCTCCCGTAACGTAGGCTGCTCCGCTGGCGTCCACGGCGATGCCTCGGCCGCTATCGATACTGCTGCCGCCGAGAAAGGTGGCATAGGCAAGATCGGACGCGGCTGGAACGGCGTCAGTTTGTCCTTTGGCTGAAGGACGGCCAGATGTGCTCGCTACGCGGAAAGGAGCCGCTATCGTATTCCCGTCGACCTGCGGGCTGAAAGCCGCAGGTTGAGCTGGATTGCTTCCACTTGCGTCCATCCTTCCGCTGAAGGACAACAGCGGCAAGGTGAATTCCCCTATGGCGGTCTTGAGGCGCACGCCGCCAACCGCGAGGTCGACTTCATCGGCGCCTTCGGCCCTCAGACGCACGCTGCCCGGGTTGGACTCTGCGCTGGCTATCACTCGCTGTACCAGGCGTCCCCCTTCACCGGTAACCTCCAGATCGATTCCCGGGTACAGGTCTTTGTATCGCACACCTCCCCACACTGGCACATCGGCCTGCCATTTGGATGGATCGTTGCCGAGGAAGTACGATACGTGAGTGTCGAGACGGTCGAAAGGCTCGGTCACGGGGTGAGGGTTCGAATCAGGGAAGCTAACTTTGATGTTAACGCCACGGCGAGGCGAACCCTCACCGCGCCGGGGCACCCAGCCCTCTGGCTGGGTCAGCACCCGCTCTCCCTTTCCGAAAGGAGAGGGAGCCGGTTGGTCCTTGCTCTTGGTAAGGGATTCGGTCTGGGCGGGTCGGTCCACGATCGTCACCCATATCGCGTCGTCGGCAAGCCAGATAGTACGGTCGCCGCCGCGCACCTGAAAGCGGACGCCATCGTCGAATTGGCCGACATTCTCGACGAACATGACGGGCGAGCTCCGCAGTACTTCGGCTACGCGAGCGCGATCGGGCGCTGGAGACGAAATGGGATCGACGCCGGTTCGGGGCTGGGCTGCGGACGGCCGCGCCGCAGACGGAAAGGCCGCCGCAGAGATGATAATGACGGCGATAACGGTGTGGGCGGTGATCGATCCTCTTCTCAAGTCGCGCCTCCTTATCTGAACCGCCGGGTGCGGGCCCATTGGGCACCCCGGCGTGCTGATTAGGAGATGGCGCTGATGCCGGCAGAGGTTATCGGCGACAACTCCACATTGGTGTTCATCAGTGGTTCAGCCGATGGCCCGTCGCCGCGGGCAACATCGCGACCGGCCGCATACTCTGCCGCAATTATAGCGCTTGTCCAAAAAGCGATCAAGGGGCTTCTTGGCATGGATTGGAGTGGCCTATGACTGACGCCTGTGTCGGAGGGCAAAGTTCGTGTCAAGAGTTGGAACGACTCGAAAACCGGGAAGAAAGGGACGCCCCTCCTTCACGTTCTTCGCGTCGTTTTCGCGGCTCTCGCGAACCAGGTTTCGTCGCCTGCGCCAGCCTACCAGGCCGGCACATAAGCTCTGAGGACGGCTGGCAAGAACAGCTTCCTGACCGAGGGCTGACCTAGAAGCGCGAACCTCGTTAGATGGTCCAGCGTGGCGGTAAGCGTGTTGTTGGCCGCGTCCACGACCGTCGGCACTTCGTCCCAGGCGCTGGTTGTCGTGTTCCAGAAGTAGATCTTCAAGGTGCTCTCGTCCGTTCCCACCACGTCAGCATCGCTGTAACTGACCGTGATGGTGAAGGACCGGTTGAACTGAGTAACGGCGTTGCCACCCGCGTCCACCGCCGTGATCACGAAACTGGAGCCAACCGCTCTGAAGCTCGCGCCGGCGTTGGCGGCGTCGCCTAGCGAGTAGGTCAGGGTCACCGGCTGGCTCACGGCGCCGTCGGGAAACGAGACGGTGGTCGTGGTGGAAGCGGTGAAGGTTAATGACCCACCCGTCTCGGGCACGACCGTCGACACTGGCGAAGGCGTTGGCGATGGCGTGCTGGTCGCCGTAGCGGTGCTGGTCGCCGTAGCGGTGCCGGTCGCCGTCGGCGTAGGAGTCTGCGTGTTGGTCGGCGTGGCCGTGCTGGTGGCCGTCGGCGTCCGCGTGCTGGTCAAAGTCGGCGTGGCCGTGGCCGTTGGCGGTGGCACCGACTCGTAGGCGCCGATGTCGCAGCCGGCGCCTTGGGGACGCGCCACCCCCCGCTGGTCAACCGCCGGGCAGCCGCCGCCACGATCGATAGCAGGGCTGTCGGCAGCCAGCGCCTCAGTTAGCGTCCAGCCACCATTGTCTTGCAGGGAACCCAGCTTCGGATCGGTGTTGACGATATCGCCCGTCCCGGCGAAGCCACAGGTGTTGCCGCTGTCCAGGTTGTTGCCCTGTGACATGATGGTGCCAAAACAGTTTCCGCCGCCCGCGGCATTGGCCACGATGGTGTTGCGGAGCTGGCTGGTGCCATATGAGTTGTTGTTGAAGATGTTGCCGCCAGCAGTAGCGCTATTGCCGTCGAGTGTAAGGCTGTTGGCAATCAGCCTACCCCAGTTGTTTATGGCGCCACCCGTGTCGTTGCTGGCGAAGTTGCTCACCAGAGTCGTGTTGGTGGCCGTCAACGCGTCGTAAACCAAGATGCCTCCACCCTGGTGGCTGGTAGAGCTGTTGAGCAGAAACATGCTCCTGTCGACGGATACGGCGCCCGCGGCGTACAGGCCGCCACCCCTGTTTCCGGCGGAATTAATGGCAAAGGTGCTGTCTACCAGTGATAGGACACCACTGCCGTTAAGAACGCCCCCGCCCTTGTCGCTGGCGCTGTTGGCATAAAAGGTAGTGCCGCTGATGACCGCCGGACCCACGTCGCTGTTGATCCCGCCGCCAGTGCCACTGGTATTATTCGTGAAGGAACTGCCTGTCACCGTCATGGCAGCGGTATTGTGAATGCCGCCGCCGTTCGTGCCCGCACTATTGCGTCTGAACGTGCTATCGCTAACGGTGAGCGAGCCAACATAGTTGCGAATGCCACCACCAAAGTAGTTTGTCGCAGTATTGCTGATGAAACTACTGCCGGGATGGTGAGCGTCCCGCCCTCGTGATTCAATCCGCCCCCGGTCTCTTTCGCCGAGTTACTCTGAAGAGCCGTGTTATCGAGCTGGCTGTCGCCCGTGGCTGTTGTTACGCCACCGCCAACGTTGCCGGAGTAGTTCCCCGTGATTGTGCTGTTTGTGACCGCCATCGTGCCATCGGTTCTGATAGCGCCGCCGTCGTTGCTGGCGCTATTGTTCGAGAAAGTAGAGTTTGTTACCGTAAGGCGGCCATCGCGGAAGTTTCGGATCGCACCCCCGATCAACGCTGTATTGGTCGAGAAAGTGCTGCTAATTACGGTCGCCGAACCCTGATGGATGGCGATGGCGCCACCCTCGTCGGGAAACGATAAATAGCCAGAGCCGGCGGAGTTATCGGTGAAGGTGGAGTCCATCACGCTCAGGGATGTGCCAGTGCTGTCGATGGCGCCGCCGCCGTTGGCGTTGTTGTGGTTAAAGATGACGTTGCTTACGGAAAGCGTTCCAGAGTTGCGAATCGATCCTCCTCTCTCCGTGTCCATATGCCCGTTGCGGAGGGTCAGATTGGAAACCATCAGGCCCGCGCCGCTCTGCACGTCGAAGACGCGCGTCGTCCCGCCGCCGCTCAGGGTCACCAGGCTGCCGCCGTCGACCGTGGTGTCTAACGCAATCGACTTTTGGCTGGTCACGGTGATGGTGACCGGGCTTGCGCCACAATTGAACATGACCAAGCCGCCGCCCCACAACGCCGTGGTAAACGCCGCCTCCGTACAACTCTCAGCCGTGCCTGTTCCCACCGTGCCGGCTGCCGTCGCCAGCGCCGCCGGCAGAACTAGAAGTATCACGAAGGCAAGGACCAGGACACTTGTTGCCAATACTAACCGTGCTTGACGCAAGAGACAATGGATCACCTGTGCAGTAGACCTTCCTTTCATTCGTTTGGTGGGAAGATATTCCCTTTCTGCACGGCCGCCGCGCATGTGGCTCAATATGCGGCGGCCAGGGTCCCTGGAGATAGAGGACGCCCGACGCAAAGCAGTCCAGGAAGTGTGCGAGCCATTCTATACTACCGCCAGTGCTGAGTCAAGATATTTTATGGCCGCCCGAATGGCATGATACTTGCAACTGATCGAGTAGCAGCGACCGCGCCTGCCTATGGCGGGACTTCGCGCTGCACCCCGCAATCATGCCGAGAAGGAATCTGATTATGGAAACGAGAGCCAAAACCCCAAGGGAGATCAAAGCTGCCCTGAGACGGTATAGCAAGGATGAGCTTCTTCGCCTTTATAATGAGATGCTCCTCATCCGCCGGTTCGAGGAGAAGGCGGCAGAGATGTATGTTCGGGCCAAGATCGGCGGCTAACCGGCCAGGTTATTGCTCAGCCGTAGTCGCCCGACGATCTCCAAGAACAGCCTTGGGCTAGCCATTCTCACACCTTCGAAAGCCCCTAGTCGTTTGCAGCTTTCTGGCGCCGGTTTCATGAGGCTTTATATGTTGAGCCGGGGAAAGGATGACCGTCTACTATGAGAGCGGCAAGGTAAAGTAAAAGGTACTCCCTTTCCCCAGCTCGCTCTCGACCCAGACGCGTCCGCCGTGGGCCTCGACGATCCCTTTGGTGATGAACAGGCCCAGACCCGTGCCGCCTACCCGCTTCTCGCGGTGGAAACGCGAATAAGGCTCGAAGAGCAGGGGAATGTTCTCCTGGGCGATGCCGACGCCCTGATCGCTCACGCTCACTCTGGCCTCCCCGTTCGCCAAGCAAACCACCACCCGCACCTCAGCGCCCTCGGGGGAGTACTTGATGGCATTCCCGACGAGGTTCGTTAGGGCCTGGGCAATCCGGTCCTGGTCCCAGTTCCCCTCGATTCGCCCATCCGGAGTTTCTAGGTTCAGCCGGTGGCGCCCGGTAGTGGCCTGTTGATCCTCGACTACCTGGCGGGCGGTAGCCGCTAGCTCCATGGGAGCCGGCGCGATAGTGAAGCGGCCGGCCTCGATGCGGCAGAAATCCAACAGGTCGGCGATGAGGCGGTTGAGCTTGCGCACCTGACCTCCCATTGCCGCTAATGCCTGATCGCGGCGCGCCGGCTCCAGACCTTCCCAGCGGCGCAGCGCCTGGGCGTAGCCGCCGAGAACGGTGATCGGCCCCCTCAACTCGTGGGCCACCACCGAGGTGAACTGCTCCCGCCGCCTCCGTTCCTCCTCTAGGTCTTCCGTTCTTCGCTGGCTCTCCTGATACAACCGAGCATTTTCGATGGCCATGCCGAACATATCGGCCACGCGCGAGATCATCTCCAGTTCATCCGGTGAATAGCGACGGATAGTGCGGTTGGCAAACAGCATGGCGCCGATAGGCCTCCCAGCCGCCCGCAAAGGCATGGCCAACAAGGATTGCACGCCCTCCAGATCGACGGGAAAGCGGGCTAAGGCCAGGTCAGAGGGCAATTGCACCGCGTCCTCGATCAGTTGAACCTTACCGGTGGCGAAGGCGCGAGCTGCCAACGCTGAAGCCTCGAAGGGCACGCGGCGAATGAGCTCAACTGTCTCCGGGCTCAGGTTGTGGTAGGCTGCTAAGACCAGTTCGCGCCGGTCGTAGTCGGCGAGTAAGATGTCCACCGAGTCGGCGCCCAGCACCTGCAGCGTCTGCTCGACCACGGTTTGCAGCACCATCTCCAGGTCGAGCTCCCTGCTCAAGGCCTGTCCCACCGCGGAAAGGACTTCCCGCTGCCGCTCCCAGTGTCTCATCTCGGCGACGTCCCGTGACACCATGACTACGTTGACCACTTCACCTCGATCATCTAGCACTGGAGCAACGCCAACCTGAAGCAACCCGACCGTACCATCTATCCGGTGCACGGTTCCCTCAACCAGCTCTGCCCTTTCTCCTCGCAGACCTCGAACGACGGGCCAATCCTCGAAACGGAATGGGCGCCCGTCAGGGTAACAGATTTGAAGGAACTGCTGGTACTCAGCAATCGGCCTGAGCGCCTCCTCTGAGCTAGCCAAACCTGCCTGCGCCAACATCGCTTTGTTCACGGCTATCACGTTGCCCTGTCCGTCAAGGATCATGACGCCATCAGGCACGGCCTCAATTATGGCTTCCAATTGCCTGAGCCTCGCCTCAGCCTCGGCCCGTGCAGTCTCCTCCCGGATGAGTCGCTCTCGTTCTCGCTGCGCCTCCTTACGCTCGGTAATGTCCTGGAAGATCACGACACCTGCGACAGTGCGCCCCTCCCGCTCCCGGACTGGAGCGGAGCTAACGAGCATGGTGCCGCATGTACCATCACCGCGCACGAAATCAATCTCCTCTTCCGTAACCTCCTCGTCCTTGAGTATGGAACGCGCCAGCGGCCACTCCTCAGGCTGATAGGGCCGCCCATCAGGGTGGAAGCCCTTGTACTTATGGTATTCCGCCACCTTGGCAGCCTGTATGAAGGGATGGCGCCAGATGCGGCCCACCTGCTCGTTGCCGAGGATGAGCCTTCCCGAAGGAGCTTCAGCCACAATGACACCAGCAGGTATCTGCCTCAACACCGCATCCATGCGGGCTCGGGTTGTCTCAGCCTCCTCTGATTGCTCCTTTGCTCTTAGGGTGGCGATAGCGAGCCTCTCGTTGGCTTGCCGCAGTTGCTCACTTAGTTCCCCTGCCTCTTCCGCCGCCCGCGCCTGCTGATTCACATCATGGACAGAGGGCGCTCCGACCTGACGGGCGGCGCTGGCAGCATCCGTCCCCTCTCCTTTTCGTCGTTTACGACCTCGAGCGCTGGCCATTTGCTTTCCTCTATTGATGGGGTGCTTTGGCGATGGGCAGGCTGAAAGAGAACGTGCTTCCCCTACCCAGCGCGCTCTCGACCCAGATGCGCCCACCGTGGGCTTCCGTCAGCAATTTGGCGATGTATAATCCGAGGCCCGTGCCTTCCCCGGTGGTTCCTCGAACCCGGTACAAGCGCTCGAAGACACGCGGGTGATCCTCGGGCGCTATCCCAATGCCTTCGTCGATAACCGATACGATGATTTCACTACCAATTCTCTCGGCCTTCACCGATACCTTTGCCGTTTCCGGGGAGTATTTGAGGGCGTTCACGAGGAGGTTCGCCAGAACGCGCTCCAGCCTATTTGGATCGCCGAGGACAGGGGGAAGTTCGGCAGGGATGTCCACGGCGACCCTCTCGACGCCGATGGTTCCCTCCGCATGTTCCAACCAACTGCATACCAACGGGCCGAGCTCAACAGGCTGTTTGTCGAGCTGCAACTGTCCGGCGTCCTGGCGGGCCGAGTCGACCATGTCTCGAATCATGGCGTGCATCCGCCTGGTGGTTGCAAGGATAACCTCGGCGCTGCGCCGCTCACTCCCGGCGAGGCCCGTTCTGTCGAACGCCCTCAGCAGCATTTGGGCATGCCCCTGAATTGTCGTCAGCGGATTTCGCAGGTCGTGCGAGATGAGACCGAGATACTGCTCCTGAATTTGCTCCGCCCGCTTCCGGTCCGTGATGTCGCGGAAATAGACCGATAGTCCATCCTTCGAGCGGTAGGCGCGGACCTCGAGCCAGGCATTGAACGGCGAATGGAAGAACTGGAATTCGACGCTTGCCTGCTCCGAAATGGCTGCCCTGCACTGCTCGAGGAGCTGGGAGCCCAGAGCCCCAGGGAGCTCCTCTGCGCCATGCTTCCCAACGAGGTCCACCGGGTTTCTATGCAAGAGCCGTCCTGCCTCCTCGTTCACGTAGGTGAACCGCCCCTCCCGGTCTACAGCAACAAACGCGTCGGTGATGCTTTCGAGGATATCGGCTACCTGGCGGCGTGCCGCTTCGGCCTCGGCACGCGCAGCCTGCTCCCGAAGGAGATGAGCGCGTTCCTCCTCCGCCCTTTTTCGCTCGGTAACGTCCATGAAATGTCCGAGGGCTGCCCTTCCCCCACCATAGTGAATAGGAGCAACCGTCTCCATGATCCATCTGATTTCGCCAGCCTTGTTGACGAACCTGAATTCATAGGGAGAAGAGCGTTCGCCTCTCAGCATTTTCACTGCACATTCCCTGACCAGATCCCGGTCCTCGGGCAGGACAAGGCTCAATGAATCAATACCCAATAGCTCCCCTTCACCGTAGCCCGTCTGTTCCCGGAACTTGGGATTGACAAGGCGAAACTTCCCATCCTGAACAACGTAGATGCCAACCGTTGCGTCGCCGAGCAAGGCGTCAGCCAGCTCTTGCGCCTGCTTCTCAAACATAGACGCACCTCCTGCTCGAGTGCGCTAACACCCTCTCAGACGTCGATACTCGCGCAGTGTCTTTCCAAGGGCTGGGGGGTTCGCTCGAACTCGACCACCATGGGGGTAGCACAGGTAGGGTTAGGGGAGGACGCGGGGCTCCGGCGGAAC
>JACPQF010000059.1 GCA_016190625.1 Chloroflexota bacterium
CAATATTCTCATTGTTGGGATGGTTATTTGTGTTTTAGTGTCATTTGGGGGTATGTTACCGGGGACTGGGGTGGGGGGGCAGCCCCCCATTTCCCGACCCCTGTCCCCTGACCCCCAAGGGTGCAGAGCTTAGATTATCTGGTCATCGGGCATGTGGCGAAGGACGTCAAGGGAGAGGGCTTCGTTGCCGGCGGCACTGTCACCTACGCTGCGGCCACCGCTGCCAGGCTCGGGCGCCGCGTGGCGATGGTGACCGCCTGTGGGCCGGGAATCGACCTGCAGCAGGCCTATCCCGCTACACCGGTATCACGAGCGCCATCGTTGACTTCTACTGTCTTCGAGAACGTCGACAGGGGCGGTGAGCGAGTTCAGCATATTCGCAGCCGGGCCGCGGCGATCGGCTTGGACCACATCCCGGCCTGCTGGCGGGAAATTGGTCTCGTCCACCTTGCTCCCCTTGCCCGGGAGATGGCGCCGGACATCGCCGCCGCGTTCAAGGGAAGCTTCATTGGCCTGACGCTGCAGGGATGGTTACGAGCCTGGGACGGGGCCGGTCGGGTGTCCTTCGAGCTTCCGGCAGAGATGTCAAATGTCTTGCCTGGGGTGAGCGCGGTGGTCTTCTCAGATGCAGATGTGGAACGTCGGGCGGACGTCATGGAATACCTCGCCAACCTCGCCCCGGTGGCCGCCGTGACTCTCGGTAGTCGCGGTGCCAGGATTCACTGGCGGGGAGCCTGGCACGATTCGCCTGCCTTTCCGGCTCGAGAGGTGGATCCCACAGGAGCGGGGGACGTCTTCGCCGCGGCGTTTTTCCACTGTTTGGAGAAGACAGACGATCCTATCGAGGCGGCGGCCTTCGCCAATTGCGCGGCCAGCTTCTCCGTCGAGAGCGCCGGCACGGCCGGCGTCCCCACGCTGGCCATGGTCGAAAGGCGGCTGAGAGGAGAGCAATGACCAAGGTTTTCGCTCTGGCCAATCAAAAGGGAGGAGTTGGCAAGACGACCACGGCCATCAATCTCAGCGCCTTCCTTGCCTCTTGGGGATTGCGGGTCCTGTTGGTGGACGTCGATCCCCAGGCCAATGCCACTACCGGTCTCGGCCTCGATCGCCGCGAGACGGCAGGGCGATCGATGTATGAGGTTCTCGTCGACGGAAGGCCGCTGGCGGAGGTCGTGGCCCTGTCGAGCCGGGTTGGGCTCGACGTGGCGCCCTCCTCGGGAGCGCTGGCGGGGGCGGAAGTGGAAATGGTCGGCATGGAGGGGCGAGAGCGTCTGCTGAAAGGGGCCCTGAGCCCTCTGGCGCCTCGCTACGACTACGTGTTCATTGATTGCCCTCCCTCGCTCGGTCTCCTTACGGTCAACGCTTTGACCGCCGCTCAGGGCGTGATCGTCCCTGTTCAGTGCGAGTATCTCGCCTTGGAGGGCCTCAGCCAGCTCATGCGGACCGTCGAGCTTGTCCGGACATCTTTGAATGGCGAGCTGAACATCGCCGGCCTCGTGCTCACCATGTATGACCCGCGAACCAATCTCGCCCAGCAAGTGGTGAAGGAAGTGCGCTGCCACTTTCCCCAGACCTATGGAGCTATCATACCGCGCAGCGTGCGCCTGGGTGAGGCGCCGAGCTACGGTCAATCGATCCTCGATTACGATCCCCAGTCCAAGGGGGCCAAGGCCTACGAGGCGCTGGCGGCCGAGGTTGGGGGACGGAAGACGGGGGACAGGGGACAGGGGTCAGGGGACAGGGAACGCAGCTCGGGGGACAAGGGTCAGGGGTCAGGGGACAGGGAACGCAGCTCGGGCGACAGGGAACTTGGCTCGAGGGAGGGGGGACCGACCCCCGACCCCCGACCCCTATCCCCTGACCTCCCTACAGGAGGTGCTGGATGACGAGGCCAAAGGGCGGATTGGGGAAAGGCCTGGAAGCGCTTATTCCGGCCCCGGCCAGCCCACATGTCACGGAGGTAGACGTCGACCTGATCCTCCCCAATCCTCGCCAGCCCCGCCGGGCCGTCGAGGATGCCGCTCTGTTCGACTTGGCCGAAAGCATCAGGCAGCACGGGGTCCTTCAGCCCGTGGTCGTCACCCAGGCCGGCGGAGGAGCGGGGTCGGCGAGGATCTTCCACCTCATTGCCGGAGAAAGGCGCTGGCGAGCGGCAAAGATGGCGGGCCTCGCCAGAGTCCCGGTCGTGGTGAAAGAGGCCACGTCCCAGCAACTGCTGGAGATCGCTCTGGTGGAGAACATCCAGAGGGAGGATCTCGGCCCCCTCGAGGAGGCCACCGCCTATCGCCAGTTAGCGGACGACTTCGGTTTGACCCAGGAAGACATTGCCAGCAGGGTTGGGAAGAGCAGAGCCGCCGTGGCCAACTCCCTGCGCCTCCTTAGCCTACCTGAAGAAGTGAAGAGCGCGCTGTCGGCCGCCTCCATCAGCGAGGGCCACGCCCGCGCCCTCCTCGGCCTCGCCAGCGCCCGGCAGCAGGTCGAGGCTTTGGAGACCGTGGTTGCCAAAGGTATGAGCGTACGCCAGACCGAAGAGTTGGTCCGACGCCTGGCGAAGGAGCCAGCCTCCTCCCTATCGTCCCCTTCACCCGACCTCGAGACCGAGGCCATCGAGGAGCGCTTTCGCGCGGCTCTCAGCACCAGGGTCCAGTTGCTTCGCTCGCGGCGGGGCGGTAGGCTGGTCATCCACTTCTACTCGGAAGAAGAGCTTCAGGGTCTGTACGAGACCATCGTCCGGGAGTGAACATAGCTTTCAGCCGTCAGCGGTCAGCTTTCAGCTTGCGGACCCTGGGCAACTAGCTACCAGGCCATCGACCGTATGGGACAGTCATTGTCCGCCTTCGTCGGGCTGCCCGCTGACGGCTGAAAGCTGACCACTACTAGCTACCTCCCCAGCCAGCGGATCACCAGCAATCCATCTTCCACGAGCGCCTTTAGCTCCTGATGGCCAGTGACCAAAGGGAGATCCCTTTCCACCGCCAGTTGTGCGGCAAAGGCCTCGGCGTACGAGATCGGATACCGGCCCTTCAAGCGAGCGACATGAAGGGCGCGGGAGCGGGAAACTTCAACAACCGACAGCGGCACCTGCCCGCTGCGAGTATCTTCCCAAAAGGCATCGGCGTCATCCTCCCCCCTGAGGCGGAGAAGCCGGTAGTAGACCTCGCCGAGACTGATAACCGATAGGAAACATTGCTGTTCGCCTCGTTTGGCAGAGGTAAGCATTCCTTCGACGAGATCGCTGCCCTGCTCGTCTTGCAGCCAGGTCAAGAGGGCAAACGCATCAAGGACGAAGCTCACGATTCAACCTCTCCCGCCTTCTCGGCCAGGTATTCTTGCAGAGACCGGGTGCCCGCCAGGTGGCCTCGCCAGCGGCGCCAGTCTCTCTGCCGCTGCCTCTGCAGGCGTTCCAACACGATTTGCCCTCCCTCGACGGTCAGTCGCATGTAGTCGCCCTCCCGCAGGTCCAGGGCGTCGCGCACTTCCTTGGGGAGAACGATCTGCCCCTTGGTGGATAGCGTCACAACCGACATCAGCCCTCCTCCATAGTTGCTTGTCGTCTTACTCAGATTGTAAGACGACTGCGGTAGTTTGTCAAGCTTTCTGGCAGGACGCATCCCGAGGATTGGGTCAGCCGCCCCGGTGCTTAGGCACTGAAACAGCGAAACGCCAGCCCTTCCAGAGGCCGGTGGCAAGGCGCTGGGCGTTCTGGCATGTTTCTTGCCAGCCGCGACGGCAAGGGCAAGAGCCCGTTTTGTCCTCAAGCATCCCTTTCAACAAGGAGAAGGCGATGAGAAGAACAAGATTCGTACACGATCTGGGAGAGTTGCTCGTCTTTGGCGCTGGCCTCTGGGGGGCAGTCGCCCTACTTTCCCTTCTGCTGCCCATAGCCAACGCCATCGTAAAGGCGATTCCCCTTCAACCACAGGCCGTCGTCCTCGGCACTGCTCTCGCCATATTGATGGCTTTCTTTGCCCTGGTCTACTCGTTCACCGAAAAGAGCCAGATTCTCGAGTTCGAGATGCGCCGACCTTTTTTCCGGGGAGAGATAATCAACCCTCGACGAGATATGCTCCACAACTCCGTGTCTAGACTTGCCTGGGGCATGATCAGCCTTAGCGCCTATATCGCGCTCAACGCCCTCCACGGCGTCGTGGAGCAGAATAGCGCCGAGGCTGGCAAATGGCTCCTCCCGATTCTCGAGCCGATTTCGGTGATTCTGTACGCCACGGCCTTCGCTTTGGTGACTGGCGCTTTCGGCGCCCTCGCCGTGATGCAGTATACGAGGCCGCAAAAAACGGAGCCTAAGCGGGGGAGTATTAACCTGGGCGTTCGCGACGACACCCGCGTCCTAACGGCAGATAACAACTCAGCCAGCTCGCCTGACGGCGTAGACGAGGCTCACAGCCAGCAGTAGCCCGGCAGGCACGATAATCCAGACCCAGCGGCCGCCAGAGGATTCACCCGTTGTTCTGGCGGAGGAAGCAGCGCTGTCAGGGACCGGACTGGCCCCGAGCGGTGGCTTCGTTCCCGTCGCCGCTTTGGCTGCGGTATTGCGAACGCCAAATCGGGCGGCGCGCTCGAAGGTCTTTTTTGCGCTCGTTACCTTGACGGTGAGGAGATACTCCTCGCCGTCTTTCAACGTTTTGGTGTCCAAGGAGAGAGATGCCGGATCGACGCCCGAATTACCTTCGCTTCGGCCAGCCCAAACGACCTGATCCTCGACGTAGACGGCGAGCTCGCTGATGGGTTGACTCGACTTGACGACGGGCCTAACGGTTCCCGACCAAGACGAGCCCTCGGGAAACTCGACCGACACGACCACGGGCTCGCCCCCTTTATATCGGCCGTAGGTAAAGTACCGGGCGATGATGGGGCTCAGATTCACACTGGTGTGGGACTGGAGAATGTCGAGGAGGGCGATGGGCGTCGCTATCCTGTCCTGAAAGACCTTGACATAGGACTGCAGGGCCCTCAAGAAGGCGGTCTCTCCCATGGCCTTGTAAACATCTTCGAGGAAAAGGGCGCCCTTTCGGTAGACGATGTTGTAATAGTGGAGCTCGTCGGCGAAATCGTAAATGCTTTTATCTATCGGCGAGTCCCCGTCTCTTCTCACGCTGTCGGCCACCAAATCGATTACCCGGCTCTGCCAGACACCCGGTCGCAGCTCCGGCGCATTCAGGCGTAGGATCTCGTAAGGAAACCAAGTGGCAAAGGCCTCATCCAGCCAGGGCTGGTATACCTGGTCGTTCCCCACTAGACCATAAAACCACTGGTGGGTCACCTCGTGCATTACCACGTAGGCTAGGTAGCTGTCGATGCCGCCGCCCAGGTCGTTGAGAGTGCTGCTGAGGAAAAGGAGGTTGGGGTACTCCTGGCCTTGGGCGATCGAGCTTTGCGAGTAGACCTCGGCGAGGTGCAGGGTTGGAAAGGGATAGGGCACGAGAAGACGGTTGAGGCGAAGTATGGCCTGGGCGGCTGCCTCGAGATAGCGCTCGCCGGCCGCAGCGTGCTCGGGCAGGTAGTAGGCGGTGACGACCACGCCGTCCACGCTCCTCGATTGCGTCTGGTAACGACTGGAGATGGCGAGGGCGAAATCTCGTACTCCCCTGGCCTGGATCTGCCACCGGTTGGCCTCCTTAGCGATCAAGTGGCCGGTATGAGCGATGGTGACTGGCGAGGAGGTGTTCACCGTGACCTCGTAATCGGCCGTCTCCGTGAAAAAGGCATCGCCCACCTCGACGTACCCATGCTTCGACCATCCTGCCGGGCGTCCATCTGAGAGCAGCCGGGAGTCGTTGTAGACGCCGACGACGGGGAACCAGTTGCCGAGGGCGATTAAGCCGTCCCCCACGCCAAACCTTCCGCCCCGTCTCGGCACATTCAGACGAAAATCCAACACGACCGTAACGGCCTTGCCTCTGGGCAGTAGCTCGGGCAGGGGAACTTCCATCACCACTCCCTGTCTGAGCGGGTCCACCTTTCTGCCACCAGCCGTGGCGCCGTTCAGGGTGAAGGCGTTGAACTCTGCGGGAGTGACGTTGAATACCACGCTGGAGAGGTCAACCGTGGTGCTGTTAGTATAGACCACCGTCTCTCTGGCCGATAGGGAAGCGTTCTGGTAGTCGAGGTTCACCACTATGTCGTATTTGGTGCGGCTCTCACTGGGCGGCGGCGGAGCGAGGGAATCCGCGTGGGCAGGAGTAGGGAGAACGGTCAAGACAAGAAGGATGACGGCGACAAGGCGTGAGGACATCGCTAATTCGCCCTTGGCGTGGGCCTTCGGGGCACTGCCGTGGGGGCATCCGGCTCGTCGGGGGTTGGCTGCGTCCCGGACCAGTATTTCAGCCAGACCTTCCCGACGATGTTGCGTTCCGGGAGAAAGCCCCAGACGTGGGAGTCAGCGCTGTTGTTGCGATTGTCGCCGAGGACGAAAAACTGGCTCTGAGGCACGACCAGCGGCCCGAAAGCATACTTCGGCTTCTCGGCTATAAACGGCTCGTCTAATCGATTGCCATCTATGTATAACTGGCCGTCCCTAACCTGGATTCGCTCACCAGGGAGGCCGATCACCCGCAGCATGAAGTAGCGGCTTTCGTCCCGAGGATAGCGCAAAACGACGACGTCCAGACGGGCGGGATTTCGGGCAAGCTTGTTCACGAAGTAATAGTCACCCTCGTGGTAGTTCGGTTCCATGCTTTTGCCCGCCACCTTGAAGTTCTGGACCGCTTGCCGGAAGAACAGAAAACTGCCCGACGGCAGGACGACCGCAAGGCACAGGCAAAGGAATAGGCAGCCAAGCGGCACGGCGAGAAGAAGCTTCCTGGCGTTTGCGCGAGGCGCGTTGGTGTTTGGCGTAACGTGCTGTTCCATTTCTGTGTCAACTATAGCGCAAGGGGAACCTTTGGCGCAAGTGGGGTAAGAGTTCAGAAAGCGGGGGATTTAGAGATTATCCGTGAGAAGGTGGCGGCACTGGTCAAACGGGTTGAGCCCCTGAGCGCGCCAAGTGCCAAAGAGGGAGGACAAGATCATTTTGC
>JACPQF010000060.1 GCA_016190625.1 Chloroflexota bacterium
GTCAACTCCTGTCTGGTTCTGGCGGTCGAGGTGGAGGGCCAGGAGGTAACCACCATCGAAGGCCTGGCCGGATGGGGCGGCCTGCACCCCATCCAGCAAGCCTTCCTCCGAAACGATGGCTACCAATGCGGCTACTGCACCCCCGGCGTCATCATGGCGACCAAAGCGCTGCTGGACCGGGAGCCTGACCCCTCGGAGGAGAGGATTCGCTTCTGGCTGGCGGGCAATCTCTGCCGCTGCACAGGCTACCACAAGATCGTGCAGGCCGTTCAGGATGCCGCCAAGGAGATGAGGAAGTCGAGCAGAGTCAAGGAGGAGGCGAGAGCATGACAACAGCGGGAGAGAAGGATGCAGCTGTCGTCTCCCCGGCGGCAGGGTACAAGGTAATCGGCACTCAGCCCGCTAGATTTGATGGCGCGGAGAAAGTGACCGGCAGAGCGACATTCGGCGCAGACGTTAGGCTGCCTAGCACGTTGCAGGCCAAAATGCTGCGCAGTCCCCACGCCCACGCCCGCATCAAGTCCATCGATACCAGCCGGGCGGAGGCCTTGCCCGGAGTCATGGCCGTGGTCACCGCCAAGGACATGTGGTCCCTCCACGAGGCACCCGGCGCAGTCGATGCCGAGCTGAAGTTCTTTGGCGATAATTTCCTTGCGAGCGACAAGGTCCTCTTTTGCGGCCATCCGATTGCAGCCGTGGCTGCCACTGACCAATTCATTGCCGAGGAAGCGGTGAAGCTGATCGAGGTCGAATATGAGGAACTGCCAACGGTTTTGGACGTCTTCGAGGCGATGCAGGATTCTAGCCCGCTCTTGCATGACAACCTCTACACCTCGTCGCTAGGGAAGCCGAGCGAAAAGCCTAGCAACATCTCGCTGCACATCCAGCACCTGAAAGGCGACCCAGACAAAGGACTTGCCGAAGCAGACGTGATCATCGAGCGTGAGTTCCGCACCGCGATGGTCCATCAGGGATATGTCGAGGCGCACTTCGCTACGGCACACTGGTCGCCCGAAGGGAATCTTACCATCTGGTCCAACCATCAGGGCCATTTCATCCTACGCGACGCCATGGCCAAGCTGCTGCAGCTTCCCGTTTCCAAAATCCAGGTGATACCGACGGAGGTCGGCGGCGGCTTCGGCGGCAAGGCAGCGCAGTCGCAGTATGTGCAGCCTGTTGCTGCCCTCTTGGCGCGGAAGGCCGGCAGGCCGGTCCGCTTAGGCATGAGCCGCAAGGAGACCTTCGAGGCAACGGGACCGGATAAAGGCTCCTACATCAGGCTGAAAGTAGGGGCGACGCGGGACGGCAAGCTGACGGCCGTGGTGGCCAAGGCCATTGCCGAAGTGGGCGCCTTCCCGGGCGGCTCGGTTAGCCTGGCCAGTACCATTTTCAGCGCTTACGAGGTGCCTAACGGACAGGTCGATTACTATGAAGTGGTGGTCAACAAGCCCAAATCTGGCGGTTATCGAGGACCGGGATCGACTCCGGCCACCTTCGCCACGGAGAACGTAGTAGATGAGATCTGTGAGCAGGTAGGCATTGAGCCGCTGGAGTTTCGCCTGCGTAACGTTGCTCAAGTAGGTACTGTGAGTTTGGCTGGAAGAGTATATCAGCGCATCGGCTTCAAAGAAGTCATGGAAGCCGCGCATGCGCACGAGCACTACAGGGCGCCCCTGGGTGGGCCCAACCGTGGACGCGGCCTGGCCGTTGGCTACTGGCATAACCACGGTGGCGCCTCGAGCTGCAACCTGAGCGTGAACGGCGATGGGTCCGTCTCGCTTGTCTCAGGGTCGGTGGACCTCTCCGGTACCCGGCTCACGGTAGCCATGCAAGTTGCCGAGGCATTGGGCATCGATTTGAATGACGTGCGCTGCGACGTGGCCGACACCAGTGCGGTCGGCTATACCTATCTCAGCGGCGGTAGCCGCACGGCGTTTGCCACCGGCCTTGCGGCGATCAAGGCCGCTGAGGAGGCGCTGCACCGGATGAAATTGCGTGCGGCCCTCATCTGGCAGGTCAGTCCGGACACCGTGACTTACGCCAACGGCGTTTTTGCCACGAGCGCTGGTCCTTCTTCAGGCAGTACCAAACGGCTGACCTTCAAAGAGGTCGCCGCCCAGCTAGCCACCACCGGAGGACCCATCTCCGTTTCCTCGAGCGTTCTCCCCCAAGGGTCAGGTGTAACACTCGCGGCGCACATCGTCGACGTGGAGGTAGATCCCGAGACTGGCAAGGTTCGGGTCCTCCGCTACACTGCGATTCAGGACGTGGGAAAGGCTGTCAATCCAAGCCTGGTGGAAGGGCAGATGCAGGGCGGGGCGTCGCTGGGGGTGGGCCGGGCCTTGTGGGAAGGATACCAGTTCGATGAAAAGGGTAGGCTGCTAAACACCAGCTTCCTCGACAACAAGATGCCGACGGCCTATGACCTGCCCAAAATCGACACTGTGCTGGTCGAAGTCCCAAATCCAGGACACCCTTATGGCGTTCGTGGCGTGGGCGAGGTCACCATGACCCCTTCACCCGCAGCCCTTGCTCTCGCCATTCACCGGGCCACCGGGGTGCGATTGCGGGAGTTGCCGATGACGCCAGCTCGAATCCTGCAGAAGATCGGAGTGATTCTATAGGCATCTTTGGATGTGCACAAGTAGAAGGTGGGAGGAAGATAAATGAGCCGAGTTGACGACTTACAAGAGAAATATCCTAGTCTTCCCCGACAGTACATTGTGAGATGGGATACAAGGGTCCATGGGCTGAGCGACAGCGGGAAACTTGATGAGATTGGCCGCTGGGTGCCCATAAATCCAGAAGGGGGGGCCTACGCCAACTTCGATTTTGACATTACTCTCAAGGACTGGGTGGAGGCAAAGCCGGGGAGGCAAAAGCCAGGCTATGTCCTGCGTCCTGCGAGGTTTGTTCTCCCCGAGAATGGTATCGAGATTAACCATCGAGACATGATAAACAGCAAGAGCGACCTCGAGGTCAGGGCTGAGGGCAACGGTAGGTTTGCCCTTTACCAAGGCGAGGAAAGGGTCGAGGAGGTCTGGCATCAGCCTTCGCCCGCTATCGGCGAGAAGCTTACAAGCTCTGGGAAGCCAGAGTCAG
This sequence comes from Chloroflexota bacterium, assembly GCA_016190625.1. Classification (GTDB taxonomy): domain Bacteria; phylum Chloroflexota; class Dehalococcoidia; order JACPQF01; family JACPQF01; genus JACPQF01. Next base: position 3,103 of record JACPQF010000060.1, read on the forward strand.
ATTTCCTAAGCCGGAGGAGTAGACATTGCTTCGGCGTTTACCCCCTTCGAGACTGTGAATATTTCCAACTTGGATTAGCTTGTAAGTTCTGCAACTTCAATCCAACTCATGAGGACGCTCGCTCCGTCGGCATGGGACACTCAACCACGGGCGATATCAAGCAGACTGTTGAGGCCTACAAGCGTTTTGCCTCAGAGGTGAGGATTGTCGAGGGCATCTTCGTGATCGGCGGCCTTAGGGATAGCGACAAGGAGGTGACCCTAGCTGCCAATTTCGCTGAGAAGCTGGCTCCGGAAACTCCCTACCATCCGAACTTTAGCCTGTGCACTCAGCCGATGAACAGGAAGAACATGCAACGGTTAAAGGATGTGGGGGTAGATTGTCTCATTTGCAATATGGAAGTATGGGACCCCGAACTCTTTGCGGAGATAGTTCCGGGGAAAGCCCAGTACAGGGGACGTGAGCGCTATCTAGAGGCCTTCCAGGAGGCCGTCGGTGTGTTCGGAGCCGGGAATGTGACGACTAACTTCGCCGGGGGAGTCACTTTGATCCCTGAGAGAGGGCACAAGACATGGCAAGAAGCCAGGGATTCGACCATCGAAGGCATCGACTGGATGGTGAGGCATGGCGTACTGCCGTCCGTGAGTTGGTTGCGTTTCTCCCCAGGCGCGGCCTACGCAAGTGAGGAGAATCGAAAGAAGGTGCCGCCAACGGATTTTTATTTGGAAGTAGCTCTTGCCCACCATGAGGCTTGCAAGAAACACGGCCTTTACGACAAGCTCAACAGACTGATGCTCTGTCCTCTCGACGTCTTGACCAGTCTCATCTGTGGAGAGCTTGGCGCCTACGAATTGGCCGGAAGTCTTGCCGAGTGGACGGCTGCCGTAGTTCCTCGCGAGGCAAATCGGTTTCGCCAGTGGGAGGAACAACACATGTCGCCGCCCGCAAATCGGTAACGCAGGGAGAAGATACTGCAACTGCAAAACATGAACGAATTGGGGGTATTACTACGTAATGCACGCGTCTATGAATAATTCTCGCTCCATGCTATAATCGCCGGTGAAGAGGCATAGGAGACTCTTGCTGCTGCGCGGCATCCTGAAATCAAAGACGACCTCGATTTCTCTGGCTCCCGTCTACGAGACAGTAATCCGCGCCAAGTGGGAGGCTTCGGCCGGGGGCAAATAGCAGTTGGTGCCGGAAAGGAGGTTGTTGAGGGGCGGAGGAACGGATTGCGACGCCTCTGGAGAACGCCAGAGGTTGGCCAGATGAGTTATTTAGCAGAAGGAGGTAACTTATTGTGGGTGGATCAACCATTCTTATTCGTGACCCAATCGGAGAGCCAAGGACCTCGGATTTGAAACTATCTCCACGTCCGGAGAGCCTCGAAGGGCTGACCGTCGGTCTGTTGAGCAACGGTTGGTGGAGCTGGAATGTCGTCCAGCAGCGGTTCGGGGAGCTGCTGAAGGAGCGCTGCGGCGTTGCCGATACGATGTTCTTGGATTTTCGTGCTGCTACGATGAAGGATAAGGGAGGCAATCTAACCTGGAAGATTGCACGGGGGGCCGACCCGTACTACGCCGACCAACTGGCGGACAAGTGCGATGTGGTCATCACCGGCCTGGGCAACTGAGGGGGTTGCACGTCGGGGAGTGTCCTCGATGGAATTGGGTTTGAGAAGAGGGGGATTCCCTCAGTCACTCTGGTGACCGAGTGGTTTCTATCTTTGGCGGAAAGAACGAAGAAGGGTGCGGGCTTGCCAGATCATCATCTGATCACCGTTCCCCATCCTTTTGACAGCCTTTCGGAGGCGGAGATCATCGCCGCGGCCGACAAGCTCTTCGACCAAGTAGTCGGTGCGGTTACGTCCAAAGCCCTCGTACACGTGCGCGCCATTGACTGAAACGGAATCCGTTTCTTCGCCAGCGTCATCTAGAGAACCTGACGCCAAAGATATCGCCGGGCCGACTCGTCCTTTCGGACGAAGGACGAGTCGGGCTTGCCGGACCTACTGACTCACCTATGATGCAGGGAGCAGAACTAACTGAACATCGGGAGGTGTAAGCTATGTTAACCTCAAAGCTAATCGAGGTTTCTCCGTCTTTCCACGGCATTTACGAGGACCTGTATGAGCGGGGCTGGACCGATGGCCTGCCAGTCATCCCGCCAACCGATGACTTAGTGCAGGCCTGTATCGAATATGTGGGCCGGGACGCCGGGGATATAGTGGGGGAAATCCCCCCTGCTGGCGGCGTGGCCACCATAGAGAAGATAGCCATCAACGCCGTCATGGCTGGCTGTCGGCCGGAATATATGCCGGTACTGCTTGCCGCCATCGAGGCGATGATTGGCTCGGAGTTCGAGCTGCGGGCGATGCAAGTTACCAGCAACCCCGCCACTCCTTTCCTGGTCATCAATGGTCCGATACGCCAACAGATTGGACTCAACTGCGGAGCGAGCGCTCTCGGCCCGGGGTTTCGAGCCAACGCTACCATTGGCCGGGCCATCCGCCTTCTCCTTCTCAACGTTGGGGGCGCGATTCCGGGCACAGTAGATAAGGCGACCTTGGGATGGCCGGGCAAGTTTACGATGTGTTTGGGAGAGAATGAGGAGGCCAGCCCCTGGGAACCCCTGCACGTGGAGCGAGGGTTTTCGCAGGAGGAAAGCACGGTTACCGTAATTCCCGCTGCGGGCTGCTTCAACGTGTATGCGGGCACCAGAGGGGAGTTCGCTGGGGCTGACAGCGCCCTAACGATCCTTGCCCACTCTATGACGGTCATGGGAACCACGGAGGTCATTACCGCTTTCTACAACCATCCTGTGCTGATAGTGAACCAGATGCACGCTGGGATCCTCGCCAACGTGGGGCTGTCTAAGCAGCAGGTGAAGCAGATTCTATGGGAACGAGCCCGCCTTCCTATGGGAATGTTGCCGCCCTGGCTAGCAGACGAGAAGCGGGCTTGCAATCTGGTGGAAGATGGCATGATGCTTCTGACGGACAAGCCTGAGCGCCTGACGCTCATCGTGGCGGGCGGGCCGACGGGCCTGCACAGCACCTATGTTCCGATCATGGGCGGCGGTCAGGCGCCCATAACTAAGGTCATCAAGGTCCCTGGACGGTAGCAGTAAGGAGAAGGCGGGCGAGGTCAAGCCCATCAAGGGAGGATCGGCGCCGATGCCGAGATAACGCACGCCAAGTAGGAAAGCAAGAGATTGAAACAAAGCGCCACAACAACGAAGGAGGATATCCCGGCTCTGGCCGGCTACTGGCGGAAGCTCGGGGCGAGGGTGAATCTGGAGCGTATCGATTTTGCGTCGCGGCTCCGCCCTATGCTTACGGCCAAGCCCAAGCCCGTGGAGGTCTATGACAGCGTCTTCGGTGTAGGCAGCGGTGGAACATCGGCCTTCCAGTTCGAGAAGATGGCTCCTTCGTACCATTCCAAGCAGGAGTCTTCTCCGGCATCCGCAATCCGAAACTGGATGAACTTATCGACAAGGTTCCCACGGCTACAGACCCGGCGGAGAAGAAGCGGTTGGCGTTGGAGGCCGCCGTGCTGGGCAAGAACGAGTATCACAATCTCGGGGTCCTCGACGTGGCCTCGATCATCGCCATCGGTTCAAAGGTCGGCGACTTCAAGGCGATTCCACAGATAGCCTACTATGGGGTATCATATGCGACGATGAGCCACGCGAAGTAGGGACAAGGTACAAGGGGCAGGAGGCATCATCTTGCCCCCTGCCCTTCGGAATAATCGAATGAATCCAGCCTTCTGCTGCCTCGACTTCGGCCGGACGTGCGCCTGGGGAAGAAAAAATAAGAATGAAAAGGGAGGTTCATCAATGGCTTACGAGTACATCATTTACGAGAAGAAGAACGGGATTGCCTACATCACGATCAATCGCCCAGAAGTGAGGAACGCGCTTCACGCTTGGGCCAATGCTGAGTTGACCTCGGCCTTCAGCGATTTTCGGGACGATCCAGACACTTGGATCGCCATTCTCACTGGTGCCGAGGACAAGTCTTTCTCGGCAGGCAACGACCTGAAGGCGACGGCAGATCTGAACAGCGGCAAGATTACCCGGCCGCTTCCCTCGCCTATGCCTCATTTCGGCGGGATCACATCCGGTTTTGAATGCTACAAGCCAATCATCGCGGCGGTCAACGGCTCTGCCCTCGGCGGCGGTACAGAAATCGCTTTGGCTTGCGACATCATTATAGCCGCGGACCACGCCAAATTCGGACTTCCCGAGCCGCTGAGAGGCCTCGTGGCCGGAACTGGAGTCCACAGACTGCCGAGACAGATCCCCCTAAAGCTGGCAATGGGCATCATGTTGACCGGAAGAGCGATTTCGGCTCAGGAAGCGCACCGCCTCGGTCTAGTTAACGAAGTGGTTCCTTACGCTGAACTTATTCCCGCCGCCGAGCGCTGGGCCAACGAGATTCTGGAATGTGCTCCCCTTAGCATCATGGGCGTCAAGGAGGCCGTTCTCAAGGGTCTTCAGTTCACGGTCGATCTGGCCATAGAGCACAAGTACGAGTACGTGGGGCGCGCCATGAGGTCAAGAGATGCTGCCGAGGGTCCACGGGCATTCGCCGAGAAACGCAAGCCCGTGTGGAAGGGGCGATAACATAACAGGAGTCAGCCATGCCCCGCTGGGGCACCACCTAGGATGAAAACCTATTTTCAGAGCAGTCACGCGGTGGGTTTTGGCGTGACAGCGGTATGCTGCCATCCGAGTAGGAGCGAATCCTTCCGCCGAAGGATTCGCCCCTACGGTACTGAACCGACCCGGAACGGCACCGCGTAATTCCTGTAACATAAGCGGCCTTATAAGCCTATGCAAACCCAGTTCGCGGGAGAGGAGACATGCGCTTTAAGTTTACCGAACAGCAGGACGCCCTGCGACGCGAGGTCAAGGACTTCCTCGAAAAGGAATGGGACGAGGAGGCCCAACTTCGAGCGGAGGAGGCGGGCGAGCTGGCCAGTGGCCATTCGCCAACTCTCCATCAGAAGGTGGCGAGTAAGGGTCTGGTAGCCTTGAACTGGCCGACGGAGTACGGCGGCAGGGGCTGGACCCCCATCGAAATGGCCATCTTCGCCGAAGAGCTTGGCTACCACAAGGTCCTCGACGGTGTCTACCGGAATACGATGATCATTGGCAACTCGATCTGCCATTTCGGAACCGACGAACAGAAGAAGAAGTATCTGCCCGACATAGCGGCGGGGAAAACGCTGTTCTCCATCGGCTACACCGAGCCGAACGCTGGCTCCGACCTCGCCTCGTTGGAAACCAGAGCGGCGGAGGACGGCGACGAGTACGTGATCAACGGAGTGAAGGTGTTCAACACCGGCGGCCATATAGCTAGCTACTGCTGGCTCGCCACCCGCACCGACCCCGACGCTCCCAAGCACAGGGGCATCAGCGTCTTTATTGTGGACCTCAAGAGCCCTGGCATCACGATCCGACCTCTGCATAATGTCGCAGACGGGCACGGGCAAAACGAGCTCGTTTTTCAGGACGTGCGGGTGCCGAAAGAGAATATGGTGGGTGAGAAGAATCGGGGCTGGTACCTCATGGCCAAGGCCCTCGATATCGAGCGAATCAGGACCAGCCCTAGTGGCAGGCACCAGCGTGTCCTCGAGATGCTGATCGAGTACTGCAAGGAGACCAAGCGGAACGGGATCCCCCTGATAAAGGACCCGCTGGTCAGACAGCAGATAGTTCAGTTGTACACCGAGGCCAAAGCCGCGCGTCTGATATCCTACAAGGTGATCTACCAACAGAGCAAGGGCGAGATTCCGGATGTGCCGGCCTCCATGGCCAAGCTCTCTGGCAGCGAGCTATCCCAGAAGATCGCCCACCTGGGGATGCAACTTCTCGGGCCGCGCAGCATCATACACGGGTCATCCAAGTGGTCGGCCATGAATGGCGAGCTGGAGCATATGGTTCGCGAAACCATTACGTACACTATCAGTGCGGGCGCCTCGGAAATCCAGCGGATGGTAATCGCCGGCCGCGGGCTCGGCCTGCCAAGGGGTTAAGTTTTCGCCACGCTATCTTTGCTTTGAAAGGACAGGGAGGATGGATTACGGTTTTAGCGAGGCGCAGGAGCTTCTGCGGGCAAGCGTGAAGGAGTTCATGGTCAACGAGGCGCCTCTCGCGCATGTGCGAGAAATGGAGGAGAACTCCACCGGCTTTGCGCCCGGCCTTTGGCGCAAGCTTGCCCAACTGGATTGGATTGGCTTGGACTATCCTGAAAAGTATGCCGGCCTCGACGGCAGCTTCCTAGATGTCGCTGTCGTTATGGAGGAGATGGGCCGGGCGCTGTTCCCCAGTCCGTACTTCGCCTCAGCAATCCTCGGCGGTCATACGGTGCTGGCCGCTGGCAACGACAACCAGAAGGAGGATCTGCTGCCCAAGGTGGTCAGAGGCGAAACTATCCTCACCCTTGCGCTAACCGAGCCTAGCGGGAGCTACGAGGCCTCCGGCGTCGAGACCACGGCAACCGCTGCCTCCGGCGGCGGCCATGTGCTCAATGGCACCAAGTTGCTAGTACCGTTCGCCCACGTAGCTGATCGCCTTATTGTAGTTGCCCGCTCTGACGGTCAAGGCACGGCAGAGACCAGCATCTCGCTGTTTCTCGTAGACCCGAAGGCTGCTGGGGTGACTATTACGCCGCTGCGCATCATCAGCGGCGAAAAGCAGAGCGAGGTTGGGTTGCAGAATGTCAAAGTGGCGGCGGCAGATCTGCTGGGCACCCTCGGTGGCGGCTGGCCGGTTGTTGGCGACGTACTGGATAAGGCCAAGGTGGCAATGAGCGCCGAAATGGTTGGGGGGTCGCAGGCTGCGCTAGAAATGACCTTGAATTATGTCAAGAACCGTATCCAGTTCGGGGGGCCAATAGGCCGCTTTCAGGCCATCCAGCACCGCTTGGCCGATCTGGCCACCGATATCGAGAGCGCCCGCTGGCTCGCCTACGAGGCAGCGTGGGAGATCTCGGAAGGTCAACCGGCTTCGGCGGCCGCTTCAATGGCCAAGGCCTTCATTAGCGATGTCTACGTGCGCATGGGCCGCGCCGCGGTTCAGTTCCACGGCGGCTATGGGTACATGAAGGAGTTCGACGTCCAATTCTATTTCCGCCGAGCCAAGGCTTCTGAGGCCATATTGGGTGACCAATATGCCAATCGGGAGCTAGCTGCCCAGCAAATGGGCCTGTGAGCTTGCGGTAGATAGGCTGGACCTTGAGAACAGCTCTTCCAGAGGCCGCGTTCGACGGAGGAAAGATATGCGCTTCAACTTCACCGAAGAGCAGGATGCGTTGCGACGCGAGATCAAGGACTTTCTCGAAAAGGAATGGGGCGAGGAGGCCCGACGGCGAGCGGAGGAGGCGGGCGACATGGCCAGTGACCATTCACCATCCTTCCACCAGAAGCTGGCGCGTAGGAAACTGTTGGCCCTGAATTGGCCGAAGGAATACGGCGGCAGGGGCTGGACCCCCATCGAAATGGCCATCTTCAACGAAGAACTTGGCTACTACGGGGTCCTCTCCAATTGCTACCGGAATACCATGATCATAGGCAGCGCCATCTGCCATTTCGGAACCGACGAACAGAAGAAGAAGTATCTGCCCGATCTGGCAGCGGGGAGAAAGCTGTTCTGCATCGGCTACACCGAGCCCAACGCTGGCTCCGACCTCGCCTCGCTGGAGACCACAGCAGCGGAGGACGGCGACGAGTACGTGGTCAACGGGGTGAAGGTGTTCAACACTGGCGGCCACATAGCGGACTACTGCTGGCTCGCCACCCGCACGGATCCAGACGCTCCCAAGCACAAGGGCATAACCGTCTTCATGGTGGACCTCAAGAGCCCTGGCATCTCAATCCGTCCTCTGTACAATGTCGCCGACGGACACGGGCAAAGCGAGCTCGTTTTTCAGGACGTGCGGGTGCCGAAAGAGAATATTGTGGGTGGTAGGAATCGGGGCTGGTACCTCATAGCTAAGGCCCTTGATATCGAGCGAATCAATACCGGTGTCAGAGCCAGGCATCAGCGTGTCCTCGAGGAGTTGGTCGAGTACTGTAAGGAGACCAAGCGGAACGGGATTCCCTTGATAAAGGACCCGCTGGTCAGACAGCAGATAGTTCAGTTGTGCACCGAAGCCAAAGCGGCGCGCCTGATAGCCTACAAGGTGATCTACCAACAGAGCAAGGGCGAGATTCCGGATGTGTCGGCCTCCATGGCCAAGCTCTCTGGCGGCGAGCTCTCCCAGAAGATCGCCTACCTGGGGATGCAACTTCTCGGGCTGCGCAGCATCATACACGGCTCGTCCAAGTGGTCGGCCATGGAGGGGAAGCTAGAGTACATGGTTCGCGAAACCATTCCGCACACCGTTGGCGCTGGTACCTCGGAAATCCAGCGGACGGTAATCGCCGGACGTGGTTTCGGTCTGCCAAGGGGTTAAGTTTTCTCATCTCTATCTTTGTTTGGGAAGGAACGGGGCTGAAACAAGAAGAATTGGGGAGGCAGGCTTGTGGAAAAGGCATATCGCCTGGGCTTTGATATCGGGGGCACCTTCACCGACCTCGTGATTCTCGACGACCGGGCAGGGACCATCAGGGTGAGCAAGCTGCTCACCACCCCCAAGGACCCGTCGGTGGCGGTGGTCGAGGGGCTGCAGCGGCTGCTGTCGGAGGGGCATGTCAAGGCCGAGGAGGTCAGCATGGTGGTGCACGCCACTACGCTGGCGACCAACGCCATCATCGAGAGAAAGGGGGCCCGGACGGCCCTCATCTCCACCGCTGGGTTCAGGGACGTTCTCCAACTAGCGCGGGAGCAGCGGTACGACCCTTACGACTTCTTCCTGGAGTTGCCGAGCCCGTTGGTACCCCGGCACCTGAGGCTGGAAGTGAAGGAGAGGCTGCGGACCGGGGGAGAGGTGCTGACGCCCCTTGACCCAGAGGAGGTGCGTGCCCTTGCCGTGAAGCTGAGGGAGGAGGGGATTGAGTCGGTGGCGGTATGTCTACTTCATTGCTTCGACAACCCCTCACACGAGGAGACGGTCGGGAGGATACTGGCGGAGGAGACGCCTGAGTTGCCGGTTAGCCTATCGAACAAGGTGTGTCCAGAGATCAGGGAATACGAGCGAACCTCAACCACGGTGGCGAACGCCTACGTGCGTCCATTGGTGGCGCGCTACCTGAAGAAGCTGGAGGCGGAATTCAAGGAGGCGGGAGTAAGGCGGAGCCCCTACATCATGCTATCGAACGGTGGGATGATGGGAGTAGGGCCAGTGCAGGAGATACCGGTACGGCTGATTGAATCCGGTCCTGCAGCGGGGGCTTTGGCCACGGCCTTCTATGGCCGGCTGACGGGTAACCGGAACCTGGTCGGTTTAGACATGGGAGGGACGACGGCTAAGGTAAGCCTCGTGGACGATGGTAAGGTTCAGACGGGGACGGATATTGAGGTGGCGAGGGTTGCCCGCTTCAAGAAGGGGAGTGGCCTGCCGCTAAAGACCCTGTGCGTGGAGCTCATCGAGATTGGGGCAGGGGGAGGGAGCATCGCCCGGATAGACGAGCTAGGGCTGCTGAAGGTAGGGCCGACGAGCAGTGGGGCTGACCCGGGACCGGCCTGCTATGGGCGGGGAGGCGATGAGCCGACGGTGACGGATGCCGACCTCCTGCTGGGCTACTTGGACCCTGGCTACTTTGTTGGGGGCAACATGAAGCTGGACAAGGATGCTGCCACCAAAGCGGTGGGGGAGAAGATAGCAAAGCCTCTCAGCTTCGATGTGACGACGGCTGCGGCGGGCGTGTTCGAGATAGTGAACGAGAACATGGCGGCGGCGGCGAGGATACACATGGTCGAGAGAGGGGAAGACCCGCGGAAGTACAGCGTGTTTGCCTTTGGCGGAGCGGGGCCGGTCCACGGCTGCTACGTAGCCAAGAAGATAGGAGTGAGTCGAGTCATCGTGCCGTTTGGGGCGGGGGCCCTATCGGCGCTGGGGTTGTTGGTGACTCCGGTGGCGATGGACTTTGTGTATTCCTACAGTTCTCCTTTGGCAAGTCTGGACTGGGATAGGCTGAGCGGCCTCTACGACAGGATGGAGGCGGAAGGGCGAGCTGCTCTACTGGAGTCTGGAGTGAGGCCTGAGGACATCCGGTTCGAGCGGAGTGCGGACCTGCGGTACGTTGGGCAGGGGTTTGAGGTGACGACGCCGGTACCGGGAAGGAAGCTATCCGCGGCCGATGTGGAGGAAATCCAGAGCGCTTTCTATCAGGCATACGAGAAGCTCTACGGCCGGTCTAGTCGGGACATGCCGATGGAGAGCGTGAACTGGCGGGTGTTGGCGACTGGACCGACGCCTAAGGTGGATTTGAAGTCGGCGGACGGTGCAGGGGGAGCAGCAGGCGCGCTGAAGGGTAAGCGGCCGGTGTATCTACCGGAGAAGAGGGAGTACTTGGACTGTCCGGTGTACGACCACTACCGGCTGCATGCAGGAGCAACCTTTGAGGGGCCGGCGATAGTTGAGCAGCGGGAATCGACGGCGGTGATACCGTCTGGCTCGAAGGTGACGGTGGACCGCTACCTCGACCTATTGATAGACTTGGGCGAAGGCGGGGGATGAGCCCGGCCATCGACTGGAAGACTGGATTCTGGCTGGGATTCAGACAAGCTGATCCTTAAGCGAGTCCGTGCCAATTAATAACGACCATGGTCTTGTTCGGTGACCCTCGTTGCGGAGGATGGGGATAAGTAGTTCTACTAGTGCGTTCAAGTAACGTGAAGGAGGATTCATCGTGCGGCAAGGGTTGAGGTTTGGTTGGTTGATCTTCGTGGCAATGGTTGTTGGCTCCATAGTCTTGGCATCCTGTGCTGGTGGTGCTCCGTCCCCAGCCACGTCGGCGACGCCGGAGGCGAAGAAGTCTTACGGTAGCATCAAGATCGATTTCGATTTCCGTGGAGGCGGGCTCGACCCCACGGTCGGAGCAGCATCAGATGCCACGCAATTAGGCTCAAGCGTCTTTGACCAGTTGATAGGAGCCGACGAAAAAGGCGGGCTCGTTCCCGGGATAGCGGAGCGGTGGGAGATCTCTCCGGATGGTAAGACCCATACCTTCTACGTCAGGAAGGGAGTGAAATTCCACAACGGCGATGACCTCACGGGAGCCGATGTCAAGTTCACCTTCGACAAGTATATGAAGCCGGAGAGCGCAACCGTTCAAGGGGCCTCCTGGCGAAACGCAGTTGCTAGCGTGGACCTCAAGGACCCCTACACCGTCGTGATGCAGATGAAGGTGCCGCAGTTCGAGCTGCTGCCTGCGCTGGAGCGATGGGGGGCCATCGTGCCCAAGAAATACATGGAGGAGAAGGGCGCAGATTACTTCGCGAAGAATCCCATTGGCAGCGGCCCTTTCAAGCTCGTCAGGTACGAGCAAGGGATACGCATAGAGCTGGAGGCGGTGGAAGGTCACTGGCGGGTTATGCCCCCGTTCAAGAACATCACGCTTCTGAGTGTTCCGTCAGAGGCGACGAAGATCGCCATGCTCAAGACCGGAGAGCTGGACATAGCCAGCATCACTTTTGATTCGATAGACGGGGTCAAGTCGGCGGGCCTCCATACAAAGAGCTGGGATGGGGGACAGCGGACCTTCATGCTGCTATTCTACGACTTGGACAATCCCCAGAAATACGCTTTTGGTGACGTCAGGAATCGAAAAGCTCTGATGCTGGGGTTGAACCGCAAAGAGATCGTCGACCAGTTGTTCAAGGGGCAGGGCTACCCAGTTGTCGCTCACGCCGTAGACCCAAATGGGCCGTACTTCGATTCCAGCGTGCTGAAGGTCGACCCCTACGACCCCGATCAGGCGAAGAGGCTGATGGCAGAGGCGGGATATCCCAACGGGTTCGAAGTGCGGATCTTCGATCTGCTGAACAGGCCCGCGGTCCTACACCAGATCAACGAAGCCATGGCGGGTTACTGGCGGAAGATAGGGGTGAAAGCCGAGGTGGCCCCCATCGAGTCATCCGCCGCCCTCGCCATGATAAGTCCCAAGCACAAGCCCGAAGTCTGGCAGAGCATCTACTCCACGCTGGTCGGGACCGAGCGTGGGTTTCAGGCAATGCCGAGGACCTATCATTCCACCCAAAGCTTTGCCAAGAACCTCAGGAACCCCACGCTCGACGGGCTGATCGAAAAGGTTCCTACCACGGCTGACCCTGCCGAGAGAAAGAAGCTTGCGGTAGAGGCCGCCCGTTTGGGCCAGCAGGAGTACAATGCCTCCGGCGTGGTGAACCTTTACACCGTTTTGGCCCTGGGCTCCCAGGTGGGTGACCTGAAGCCATACTGGGATATCTTGATGGACAAGAGCTTCGAGACAATAACTCACGCCAAGTAGTTGGACCATAGGAGCATCCTTAGGAGTTGAACAGCCGATGATCTAAAGTGGCGATCCTTCCCTGGAAGGGTCGCCACCAAACTTGATTCAGCCATCTTGCAGGCGAATTCTGGCAGTCCCTCGAAGAAGGACCTGCCCATACAGGAGCAAATCATGCGTTACGACCCAGTAACTCTGGACATCATCTGGAATAGATTGATCTCGATCTGCGATGAAGCGGAGACGGGGGTGATGAGAACCGCTTTCTCGCATATAGTCAGGGAGTCGAGAGACTTCTGTTGCCTCTTGCTGGACTCCAATGGCGACTCGATCGCTCAGGGGTCCCTCAGCTTGATAGTGTTTCTCTCCTCGGCGCCCCTCACGGTCAAGAAGATGCTGGAGAAGTTCCCGGCGGACACGCTGGAGCCGGGAGACATCGTCATTACCAACAACCCCTGGGTGAACGCTGGCCACCTCAACGACGTTTGCGCCTTGGAGCCGGTCTACCACAGGGGAAAGCTGATCGCTCTCGCCGCCTGCGTGATGCACTGGGCCGACGTCGGCGGCTGTGCTAGCCTGGGAGACAGCCGCTCTGTCTACGAAGAGGGTCTCCAGTTACCTATCATCAAGATCGCCAAGCGAGGAGAGTTCAACGAGGAGGTGATGGAGATCATTCGGGAGAACATTCGCTTCCCCAACAATGCGATGGCCGATTTCAGGTCCCAGCTCATTGGCAACGACCTGATGAGAAGCAAACTGATAGAGCTGATAGAGATGCAAGGCATCGAGGATTTTCCCGCCCTCGGCGAGACGATCCTGACGCGCTGCGAGACGGCGATGCGAAGTGCCATAGGGAAGATTCCGGATGGGGACTACGACAACGAGGTGCCGATTGAGGGAATGGATGGGGAGTTGACCCTCAGGGCCAAAGTGAGCGTTCGGGGAACGGATATCCATGTCGACTACACTGGCAGCTCACCACAGAGCAACTGGTCCATCAACTCCATGCCCCACTACGCCCATGCCTATACCTTCATCGCCATCAAGGCGGCGGTGGCTCCCCACCTGCCGAACAACAGTGGGCAGATGCGGCCGGTAAGCATAACAATGCCAGTGGGGAGCATTGTGAATCCCCGACCCCGTTCGGTCGGAGCTGGCGCCCGCCACCTGGTCGGCCTCTCTTGTTGCCCCGCGGTGTTTGGCGCACTCTCAAAAGCAATTCCCCAGCAATCTCAGGCGGAGAGCCATCCTTTCGCGGCAGTACACTATCTCGGCGTGAGCGAGGACGGCAAGCCATTTGTAGCCTTGCCCGGCCGTTCTTCCGGCATGGGTGCTCGCCACAACGGCGATGGCATTTCTGCCATCCTCTGGCCAACCAGCAGCCGGAACACGCCGACCGAGATGACGGAATACTATGCCCCAGACCTTTTGGTTGAAAGGCAGGAGATCAGGGTCGACTCGGGGGGAGCGGGCAAGTATCGGGGGGGCTGCGGCCTGCAAACCGACGTCAGACTCATCGGTCCGGCATCGGCGGTGGCCCGACCCGCCCTAAGTGGAATCTTGTATCCAGCGCGCGGCCTGCTGGGTGGCCATTCGGGGGTGACAGCCAGCGTTACCCTCAATGGAGCGCCGATTCCCGCCCTGCTGACGGCGCCCATAAAATGTGGCGATCGCGTTAACCTGAGGACCCTCGGCGGTGGAGGCTTTGGCGATCCTTTCGATCGGGACCCTGCCCTGGTTCTCGCAGACGTCATTGCCGGTTTGGTCTCTCCCGAGCAAGCAGAGGCGAGCTATGGCGTAGTAATGGACCCAGCAAGGAAAAGCATCGATTTGGAAGCTACCCGCCAGAGGCGGGCGCTCCGCTGAAGACACTCGCAGGTTCGTTGGTCCGTCTGGACGAACCAGAGCTTCGAGACGCTAACTCACGCCAAGTAGTCCGGCGAATGGCCAGAACCATCTGCTGCCGGAACATAGGAACCGGCTCGCCCAGTATCCCCAGCACCTCGCGATAGAAGCCCGTGCTTCCGACCAGGGGATTGGTGGCGTGGACCACGGTGTATTGGCTCGGCTCAAGGCCTTCCACGAAGGCCCGCACGGCCGTGGATTTGCCCGAGCCCACTTCGCCGATGATCACCCCGATACACCGCTCCCGGACCAAATGGGTCAACCGAGCCTTCATCTCCTCTTCGCAATTGGCCACCAAGAGCTTGGAAGTTTGCAGGCTCTGGGTGAAAAGAGTGGCGGGAAACCGAAGCTTACCGTGCACAGCTCTGCGGCGGGAGCTTGGGCTACCACGCTAGAGGTCAACCTCCATGAGCCGCTTGCGCAGCACGGACACGCCCTTGACGATGCTATCTATCACCTCTTTGGCGGGCACGACTTCCTTCAGCATTCCCGCTACCTGTCCGCAGTACAGATAGCCGGCCTCGATGTCGCCGTCAATGGCGGCCTTGCGGTTCAACTCCCCGGCGATGTAGGGCAGCAATTGCTCCGTTGAGGCGCCAGCGTTCTCCAGCTCGAGGACCTTCTGCGGCCAGGGACCCTTAAGTACCCTGAAGAATCGCCCTGGTCGCCGCACTATTAGCGCGGTGGATGTATCGTCCGCTTGGATTATGGCCTGCTTGTAGTTCTGGTGGGCGATGCATTCATTGGTGGCGATGAACCTGGTTCCGATCTGTACTCCTTCCGCCCCGAGGGCGAGCGCGGCGAGGAAGCCTCGGGCATCGCCGATTCCTCCTGCGGCAATCACCGGGATTTTCACGGCGTCGACGATCTGCGGCACAAGGACCATAGTGGTGGTTTCGTCGGGTCCATTGTGGCCACCGGCTTCATAGCCCTCGGCGACGACAGCATCTACCCCGACCGACTCAGCCTTCTTGGCATGACGCACCGATGCCACCACCTGGATCACTTTGATGCCCGCCGCGTGCAGTTGGCCGGTAATCGCCTCGGGGGAGCCGGCAGAGGTAGTGACGGCTGACACCTTCTCCTGGGTCACTGCCTCGACATAGGATCCAACCTGCTGTCTTGCGTTGAGGGCGATGTTCACGCCAAAGGGCTTATCGGTGAGGCTTCCAGCCAGGCGGATCTCCTGTACTAGTTGCCCCTTTGACTTTCCCCCAGCAGTGATGATGCCAAGGCCACCGGCGTTGGACACCGCTGCCGCCAGCTCCGGGTCTCCGATGCTTACCATTCCGCCCTCGATAATGGGGTACCTAATGCTGAGAAGCTCGGTGATTCTGCTCTTCAACTGTGCCCTCCTTCAATCGGGGTCTCCCCAAAGCGTTTTTCGTGAAGCGATTGTACACCAACCCAAGCCCTGGATCAACACGTAGGCGCGGCAGCCTGCCGGCACTGCCGCTTGAACAAGCATGGCCCGCTGTAGGTTTAGTACCTTCTCCCCTACTTGGTAGAGACCCGCTTCGTCCGTCTTCCGGACCCGTGACGGCAGAATATATCTGGTGCTCGAGAGTGGGGTCATCCAGGTGGTCGGCAGTCCGAGGCCTCGAGAGGCGACAATGTCACGATGTATATAGACCGCACTCCTTCATGGCCTCATGCTGGGCGAGCGCTAGAAATGCAGCCGAAAACTGGCAATATGCAGA
>JACPQF010000061.1 GCA_016190625.1 Chloroflexota bacterium
AAAAGCCGAAAGGGCCGGTGCAGGTATCCACAGGAATGCTGCGCTAACCGCTATTCTACCTCAAAGTAGGCTATGGAACATATCTTCTTTTGGTTGCGGCCAGAGGCCGCGCTAGGGTATACTTCATTACATTTTGTGGATTGCCAAAGCAAGCGGTCGGGAGACAACTGTGGACAAGATAAGTTCGTCTGAGATCACTCCAGAGCACCTGTTCTTCTCGCGACGGCAGCTCCTCGTCGGCGCGGGCCTGCTGGTCGCCGGGGCGCTTGCGGGCGGCTGTGGGGCAGGAGGCCCTTCGCCGCGCGCGGCCAGCTCATCCGCGCCGCCGTCCTCCGGTTCCAATCAGTCGAGTGAAAGCCTGACCTCCTACGAGGCCGTGACCGGTTACAACAACTTCTACGAGTTTTCTCTGGAAAAAGAGGACGTTGCAGCCCTGGCCAAGGGGTTCAAGACGACGCCGTGGACAATAGAGGTCGGCGGCATGGTCAACCGGCCCCGAACCTACGGGATCGAGGATATTCTGAAGACGTTCGCTCAGGAGGAGCGGATCTACCGCTTTCGCTGTGTGGAGGCCTGGTCCATGGTCATACCTTGGACGGGATTCCCGCTGGCGAAACTGCTCGAGGAAGCGGAACCGGCGCCAGGGGCCAAGTACGTTCGCTTCCAGACGCTCTTCGATCCCCAGAGGATGGCGATGCAGCAGGACAATAGCTTCGATTGGCCCTACATTGAGGGATTGCGCTTGGACGAAGCTATGCACGACCTCACCTTGTTAGCCACGGGTTTGTATGGCAAACCGGCCCTTCCCCAAAACGGCGCGCCAATCCGGCTGGTGGTGCCCTGGAAGTACGGGTTCAAGAGCATCAAGTCCATTGTGAAGATCGATCTGGTGGCCGACATGCCGGTCTCGTTCTGGATGGCGGCCTCCCCTGACGAATATGGGTTCTACTCCAACGTGAACCCGGACGTGCCACACCCGCGCTGGCCGCAAAGCACGGAGCGCCGGATCGGCGAGTTGGGCAGGCGCCGCACTATGCCGTTCAACGGCTACGCCGAGCAGGTGGCATCCCTGTATGCTGGCATGGATCTGAGAAAGAACTTCTAGCCCATGCCGGCGCGTAAGGTCGATTTCCTCCGGCTGCTCGTCAACGTCGGGTTGCTGTTTCCCCTTGCGCTTCTGGTATGGGACCTCACGAATAACCAGTTGTCCGCCAACCCTATCGAGGCGGCCACGCGCCGGATGGGCAAGACAGCCCTGATCCTGCTATTGCTGTCGTTGGCCTGCACCCCCGTCTTCAGTCTACTTGGGTTGAGGACGCTCCGCTGGCTTCGCCGCACCCTCGGCCTTTGGGCCTTTGCCTATGCCTGCATCCACCTCACCATCTTCGTGGGTCTGGACTATGGATTGGATTTGGATCTGCTTCGCGAGGCCGCGCTCGAGAAGCGTTATGCGCTGGCCGGATTGTCCGCTTTTCTGCTTCTGACGCCCCTGGCCGTGACCTCGACAACAGGCTGGCGCCGGCGGCTGGGACCGACTTGGACCCGGCTGCATTGGGTGGTCTACATCGCGGCGCCGTTGGCCGTGACTCACTATCTTTGGGGCGTCAAGCTCGACCGGCGCCAGCCGCTGGCCTATGGAGCGGCGGTCCTCATCCTGCTTCTTTTGCGCCTGCACCCAATCAGACAGATAGTGAGGGTCTGGCGCTGCCGTTCTGTAAGGCAGCGCGCTCTTCTCGGAGACCCGGCGATGTCCGTGGCGAGAAGGAAGCCGAGAAGCTGAACAGCGCGCTTGAACACTTGAGCTGACCATGATAGAATGCTTGAGAGCTTCCGATAATTGTCGCTTTGGTTTGGAGAGGTAGGCGGTTTGGCGAGCAGTGCAGACCCTGCTTTGCGTCCACCCCACAATAGTGCCAGCGAGCGCACATGTTGAGACACCCCTGCTATCGGCGGCGAGCATAATCGTCGCGAACAAGTCGGAGTGAGTGATGATTGCGGTTCCTACACTTGAGACAGAGCAGGCGCTCTGGAGCAGCGGCATGCTGCGGGTGGTGGGGGTGGACGAGGCCGGGCGCGGGCCGCTGGCGGGGCCGGTGGTGGCGGCAGCTTGCCGAATTCCCGTGAATTGCCAGATGATCGAAGGGGTACGGGATTCGAAGACACTGTCTGCCGCCCGGCGTGAGCAGCTCTTCGTGGAGATCGCCCGACAGGCCGAAGCCGTTGGCGTGGGCGCCGCCTCCGTCGAGGAGATCGAGCGGCTGAACATATTACGGGCCACCTATTTGGCCATGAAGCGCGCGCTGGCTCGCGTGGGCGAATACGACCATGCACTCGTCGACGGTTGCGAGGTAAAGGGCCTCGACCTTGGGCCGCACACGGCCATCGTCGACGGCGATGCCACGTCCTACGCTATCGCCTCCGCCTCCATTGTGGCCAAGGTGATCAGGGACCGTTTGATGAAGAGGCTGGCCCTGCGCTATCCTGGCTATGCCTGGGAGCGCAACGTGGGCTATGGAACGGAGGAGCACCTGCGGGCGCTGGCGCGGCTCGGTCCAAGCCCGTTTCACCGGCGGACGTTCGGCCCGGTGCAGCCAACGCTTTTTTCCGTCGGGTTTCCGGCACGCTAAATGCACGACAAGCCACAGCCCATTTGCGGGCTAACCTTGGAAAAGGAGGGGCGTGGCTATGCCGGGAAGAAAGAACGTACGTGGCGTGGGTGAGAAAGAGCAGCGCATGTACGAGCACATCAAGGAGTCGGCCGAAGAGTCGGGTCGCTATGGTAAGCGAGCCGAGGAGGTGGCGGCCAGAACGGTAAAGAAGCACCACAAAGAGGCTGGCCACAAAAAAGGGGAGTAGATGCCGGATTCCGACCCAAGAGGCGAGGGAGACAAGAAAAACCAAGCCACCAAGGGCAGAAAGATGATGCGTTATCCGTGCGTTCCCTCGTCCAGTTCTGTCGGCCGTTCAAAGAGACCGTAGGGGCGAGCGGCCGTTGATAAAGACCGTAGGGGCGAACGGCCGTTCGCCCTTACGGTGTCAGTGCGAGCGATCATCGTGACTCTGTGCTTATCCTCCAGTCAGCGTGGGAGACGTGCGATGCCCGACCAGCGAAAAGGAACAGGTGCGCTTGGAGAGAGGCTAGCGGCTGATTATCTGAGGAAAAAGGGCTACCGCATCCTCGAGATGAACCGCCGGCTACCGATCGGCGAGTTGGATATAATCGCGGAGGACCGGGAGTACCTGGTCTTCGTGGAGGTTCGGACGCGCCGGGGCACTGGCTTCGGCTTGCCGGAGGAGTCGATCGGCCGTGCCAAATCCGAGAAGCTCATCGCTCTCGCTCTCACCTACTTGCAGGAACGCCAGGACCTCGCCAGGCCGTGGCGCATCGATTTCGTGGCGGTCGAGCTGGCGCCAAATGACAAGCCCAAGCGAATCGAGCTAATCAAGAACGCGGTCACGGGAGACCGCTGAGTAGATCCGGCTCAGCCTAGCAACCAGATAGTCAGGCCACTGGCAGTCTAAGTTCCCGAAGCCGATGGCCGAAGGCTGACGGCTGACAGCTAACTAGAAGCCGACCTGCGTCCGGTGCATCTTGTTGCCTCGCTGGAAGACGAGGTGAGCGGTGCCACCCGGGCGAATGTTGGCGAGCGCGAGCTCGACGTCGCCGGCGTTGGCGATCGGGCGCAGATTCAGCTCGGTGATTATGTCGCCCACTTCTAACCCCGCCTTGTGGGCCGGCGAGCCTGGGTTCACCTTGCCGATGTAGGCGCCGAACACGGGTATCTGACCCCGCTTGGCGAGGATCTTGGTAGCGTCGGCCACGGCCGCTCCCAGAGACACCTTGCCTGAATCGGCAGCGGCGATCAGTCGCTCAAGGCGCGCCCGGTCGAAGCCGACCACCACCTGGCCGTCGATCTCAATCACCGGCACGC
The DNA here is from genome assembly GCA_016190625.1 of Chloroflexota bacterium. Classification (GTDB taxonomy): domain Bacteria; phylum Chloroflexota; class Dehalococcoidia; order JACPQF01; family JACPQF01; genus JACPQF01. Next base: position 3,933 of record JACPQF010000061.1, read on the forward strand.
CGCTTTGTTTGCTTTTCTGGACCATTTCCACGAGCGCTTCGCGGTTGGCGTCTACCGCTTTTTCCACGTAGGGCACATTGCGTTGCGAAAGAAACTCCTTCGCCTGGCGGCAATGCGGTCAGGTTGAGGTCGTGTAGATTGTTGCATTCACGAGATCATCCCCCTTTTCGACTACTATTATATTCTCGCCGTTGAGATAACTCAAGCCAAAGCGGGCGAACGGGCGAACGGCGATGGAAAAACTGTTTACCTTCGCGCTTCCCTATGCTATAATGTTGCACGGTCCTAGCCTGCCTTGCGGGCGATGTTCGGATTCACGGTTTCAGGATTGGTGCGACGCGATGCCTATCTACGAATACAAGTGCGCTGGCTGTGGCCGGAAGAGCTCGGTGTTCGTCCGCAGCTTTTCTGACGAGTTTTCGCCTGTGTGCAGGTCCTGTGGCTCGCGAGATCTGCGGCGGGTGGTCTCGCTGTTCGCCGTGGTGAAATCGGAGGAAAGCCGCCTCGACGATCTGGCGGACCCGAGCAAGTTTGGCGATCTGGACGAGAGCGATCCCAAGAGCGTGGCTCGCTGGGCCCGCAAGATGGGGAGCGAAATGGGCGAGGATCTGGGGCCGGAGTTCGACGAGATGGTCGAGCGGATGGAAGCTGGCGAGGAGCCGGACGATAGCGGAGCCGGGGACGAGGATTCGCTGTAGGAAGCGGTCAGCCGTCAGCCCTCAGCAATCAGGTCCCACTTTTCAGCCCGCGGTTTCTGTTGGCTGATTATGGCGATCGACGCAGCAGCCGCTGGCGCCCACCGGTTAACCAGTCAGACCAATGGCCGGAGGCTATGGCTGATGGCTGACCGCTGAGAGCTGACGGCTGAAAGCTGACGGCAATACCACGAACCGAGGTAATGAAGCGATGCCAATTTACGAATATCGCTGCGGCTGTTGTAGCAGGAAAGTCAGCATCTTCGTGCGGAGCGTTGCCTCACCGTTATCGCCCAACTGCACTTTTTGCGGCAGCAGAGATCTAAAGCGTCTTGTGTCTGCGGTGGCCTATCACCGGTCGGAAGCCGACCGCTTGAGTGAGATCAAGGACTCGGACTACAACGACCCGAGCTTCTACAAGGACAATCGCAACGTCGGGCTATGGGCCAAGAAGCGCATCCAGGAGCTGGGCGGCGAGCTGCCACCGCAATTCGACGAGATCGTCGAGAAAGGGCGCACCGGCAAGATACTGGAAGAGTACGAGTCGGGGATAAAGTAACTGTCAGCCGATCAGCTATCAGCAAGCAGTCCTTCTTCATAAGGATTTAGGAAGTAGATGATACCATCCGTCGATGCGATAGGGGAAAAGGTTAGGGCGCATCTGGCCGCCAAATACAACGCCAGAGAGGCGGCGATTCAACTTTCCAGAGAGATAATCAGGCATTCAGCCAACACCATCCGGGCGGCGCATCGCAACGACTTCGCCCTGGCGACTACCCTCCTCTCACGGGCTCGCGATCTGCTCATGCAGACCCAGGCCGTCCTCGCCGGCTTTCCCGACATCATGTACGCCGGGTTTCTCCAGGATGCCGAGAAGGAGTACGCCGAGGCTAGCACGACTCTGGCGATCATTTCCGACCGAGATCTGCCCGGTCCCGACGAGATCGGCGTGGGCTACGCTCCCTACCTCAATGGCTTGGGGGAGGCGGCGGGAGAGCTGAGACGGCACGTCCTCGACATCATTCGTCTGGGCGATGCCAGCCGGGCGGAGAGGTTGCTCGAGGCCATGGACGACATCTATGCTGTGCTCGTGACGATGGATTTTCCCGACGGAATGACGGGCGGCCTGCGGCGCACCACCGACCTGGTGCGGGGCGTCCTCGAGAAGACTAGGGGCGATCTCACGATGATTCTGAAGCAGAAAGATCTGGAGGAGACCCTGCGGCAATTCGAAGCCGGACTGCGAGGAACATCTTGACCGGTGTGCTAGCAATCTGCTAAACTAGGCCCGCCAGCGCGGTCTCGGCACGCTGACTTTGAACGGCAAGGGGGGATTGCATGGTCTTGTAGGCATCCAAGGTGTCCCGGCGATCCACGGCCGCTTGCGGCCGAGGCGATTCACAGTCTACGCACAAAAGGAGGGATTAATGCCTGGCATTTTCTGGGTGGTGCCTATCGCTGGCATCATCGCTGTTCTGTTCGCCATCTACCTGGCTAACGACGTGCTCAAGAGAGACACTGGCACGCCCGCTATGCAACGGATCGCGAACATGATCTTTCAAGGGGCAATGGCGTTTCTCAACCGCCAGTACCGAACCATTCTGATGCTAGCTATCGTAGCGGCAGTGGTAATCGGTGCTCTGATCGGTTTGTGGGGAGGCAAGACTGGAGGCTTCGAGTATTTCGACTTGGGTTGGCGAACCGGCCTCGCCTTTCTTGTGGGCGCTGCCTGTTCGGCAATATCCGGCTTCGTGGGAATGTACGTGGCCGTCAAGTCGAACATTCGCACCGCCAGCGCGGCGAGGCGGAGTCTCAGCGAGGCGATCTCGTGCGCCATGCGCGGCGGCGCCGTCTCCGGTTTTCTCGTAGTCGCACTGAGCCTGCTAGGTGTGGCGGCGATCTTCATATCCTATGGCGGCCTCGATGCGACTAACGTCAAGGACGCACCCTTCTTGATCGTTGGGTTTGGCTTTGGCGCTAGCTTCGTCGCTCTGTTTGCCCAACTGGGCGGCGGTATCTACACCAAGGCCGCCGACGTGGGTTCCGATCTCGTCGGCAAGGTCGAGGCGGGAATCCCCGAGGACGACCCGAGAAACGCGGCGGTTATCGCCGACCTCGTGGGCGACAACGTGGGCGACTGCGCTGGTCGTGGCGCCGACCTGTTCGAGTCCACCGCGGCGGAGAACATCGGAGCGATGATCCTCGGCGTGGCCATCTTCGCGATTACCAATCAGCCAGCGTGGATCATGTTCCCCTTGGTCGTTCGGGCGTTCGGCCTGCTGGCGACTATCGTCGGCATCCTCATGGTTCGCGGACGCGAAAACGAGGATCCGATGAAGACCTTGAACCGGGGCTATTACGTTACCTGCGTACTGGCAGTCGTCGGGATGCTCATTGGAACCCAGCAGATGCTTGGCGACCAGTGGCAGTGGTTTTTCTATTCTGGCGTCGTGGGTATCGTGACCAGTATCGCCTTCGTTTACATCACTCAGTACTACACGTCAGGTTCCTGGCGACCAGTTAAGGAGATCGCCGAGGCATCCAGAACCGGACCGGCTACCAACATCATCGCCGGCACGGCGGTTGGCTTCGAGTGTACGGCTAGCACGGCGATCGTGATAGGCGTTGCTCTTATCGCCTCCTTTGGGTTTGGCGCGGCGGCTCATATAGTTGGCGCTGACGGGACGGTTCTCTCGTCAGTTCAAAGCGGCATCTTTGGCACGGCTGTGGCTACCATGGGCATGCTGATGACTTGCGCCTACATTCTGGCGATGGACACTTTCGGACCCATTACCGACAATGCCGGCGGTATCACCGAGATGTCTAAGGCGCCCGAGCAGGCCCGCCTCATCACGGACCGTCTCGACGCGGTGGGCAATACCACCAAGGCGCTGACCAAGGGCTATGCTATCGCCTCCGCGGCATTGGCTGCCTTCCTCTTGTTCTCGGCTTACCTCGACAAAGTAGCCGAGTTAAAGGGCTTGGTTCCCGGGACGCTCCAGGTCAACCTCGCCGACATCAACGTGTTCGTCGGCGCTCTTCTAGGCGCCATGCTGGTCTACCTGTTCAGCTCACTGGCGATCAGAGCGGTGGGCCAGACGGCCAGCAAGATAATAGAGGAAGTTAGACGTCAGTTCCGGGAGAACCCGAAGATCATGACCGGCGAGGTAGAGCCAGACTTCGCCCGCTGCGTGGATATCACCACCAAGGCGGCTCTACGGAACATGGTTGCCCCTGGCCTCCTAGCGGTGGGCATGCCGATCGTCGTCGGCCTGCTTCTCAGGTGGGAGGCCGAGGCGGCTCTGCTGATGGTCGGCACTATCGCCGGCATTATTCTTGCGACGGTGCTAAACAACGGCGGTGGCGCCTGGGACAATGCCAAGAAGTTCATAGAGTCTGGCCATCTGAAGGGCCTTGACGGCGCGATAATTGGCAAGCGGACTCCTGCCCACGCGGCAGCAGTCGTCGGCGATACTGTCGGCGATCCCTTCAAGGATACCGCTGGCCCGTCCTTGCACGTGCTGATCAAGCTGCTCAGCACAATCACGCTGGTCCTTGCGCCGCTGTTTCTCTAGTAAGAATACTCATAGCGGATAAGGAGGCAGGCGAAGTGTCCTTCCTCAGAAGGACGCCTAGCCTGCCTTTTTGGTTGCCCGCAATCTGTCTGCAAGGTGGTAACATGGATCTTGTGCATGCTGTCGTCTTGGGCATCGTTCAGGGCCTCACCGAGTTCATGCCCATCAGCAGCTCGGCTCACTTAGTGCTGGTCCCCTGGCTTCTGCGCTGGGATGATCCTCAGTTGCTGGGGGACAACGCCTTAACCTTCGACGTCGCCCTCCATCTGGGCACCCTCGTGGCCGTGTTGGGCTACTTCTGGCGGGACTGGGTGGAGATCGCCCGCTCGCTTTGGACCAGCGTGCGGGAGCGCAGCCTGGGAGATACGCGAAGGCGTCTGGGCTGGTTCATCGCCTTGGCGACGATTCCCGGCATGATGGCGGGGGTGATCCTCGAATCGGAGGCCGAATCGACGTTCCGCAACCCGAGCTTGATTGCCATCATGCTGATTGCCCTCGGCCTGTTGCTCTTGTTTTCCGAATATGTTGGCAGGCGGGCAAAGGGCATGGACCATGTCTCCTTGAAGGACAGCTTGCTAATTGGGGTAGCACAAGCGTTCGCCGTTATTCCGGGCGTGAGCCGAAGCGGCTCGACCATCAGCGCTGGCCTGCTGTGCGGACTTACGCGGGACACGGCGGCGAGGTTCAGCTTTCTCCTCGGTACTCCTATCATCGCGGGAGCAGCGGCGAAGGCCCTCTACGACATGGCAAAAGGCAACGTGCCGTCCAACGAGCTTCCAGCGTTTGGCATCGGCATTGTCACTTCGGCCGTCGTCGGCTACTTCTGCATCGGTCTCCTCCTCCGCTATCTACGGCGCAACTCGACCAGCGTGTTCGTCGCCTACCGATTGGCCCTGGGCCTGGTCGTTCTGGTCGCCGTGCTTGCCGGCTGGATCCCGGTGCCGCCTTTGTCGTGAGAACGGCGAATAAACTTGCTGTCTACGGGTTTTGGGAACGGATTGAGCGGATGAATGCACGAATCCGTGCTAACCCCTTCCCAAAAGATGGAGCCAACGAAACGCGGGAAAAGGCGTCAGCGGATATTCAACGGATAAACGGATGATGGCGGAGCGGCTATCCGTTAATCCGTTGCCGCGCCCAGAAGGCACCCGGTTGACGCCGTGGCCCCATCGCCGATATCTTGCTTCTTGTTGATCACTAAAAGCCTCAGCATCCTTGGTTGCGATGAACCGCCGCCAGCGCGGAAATCCGAATAGCGCTTAATTGTGGGTAACTGCTTGGCGTAACTTGGCTCTTGTGCTATTATTCGCCTGGGACGCCTTGGGCTGTGGATTGAGAGGCGTTCTTTCTGACAAGGACGGAAGGGTGGATGTTGGGACTGCGACGAGCACGTTTGCTGCGGGCCATTGTGCGGATGGCTCCTCCGGTTTTCTTATCGTTGGTCTTATTCTGGACCGGCATGCCTTCACCCGGGACAATCTCATACGGTGGCAGCCAGGGCGACGTCGGCGGTAGCGAGGTCGTCGTCCCGGGAGGGATGGCAGCCGGCGGACCTTTGGGCAGCGTCCTGAACCCGGGTGGTCTTGCCGCCGTGGGCGTAGACGACCGGTTTGGCATCAATTTCGTCAACTCGGTCGAGGTCAACAAACTGGGATCGTCCACCGTGGCGCTTCGCTACCGGCAGGCTGCGGAGGCGGGAGCGAGGTGGACGAGGTGGCCGCTGTACTGGAGCGACGTCGAGACTAGCCCGGGGAATCGAAACTACGCAGAGCAGGATGCGGTGATCGACCTCGATCTGGCCAAAGGTCTCCAGCCTCACATCATCCTCATGTTCTCTCCCAGTTGGGCGGCGACTTCGGGCGACCCGGCCGCTCCCTTTCCCAGAGTGGGCGAACGGTCGTTTAGACCGCTTGTGACCCCTTCCGGCGTCAGGCTGAGCACGGCCATCGCGCCGCCAAGGAACCTCTATCTCGCCTGGAACGACCCTAGCAACTATTGGGGCCAGTTTGTCTACAACACGGTGCTCAGGTATAAGAACAAAGTGAAGGTCTGGGAGATGTGGAACGAGCCGGATTTCAGCATCTTTTGGAGCGGCTCCGCAGCCGACTACTACCAGTTACTTAAGGCTGGCTATCAGGCGGTGAAGGCGGCCGACCCGCAGGCGACGGTCCTATTTGCTGGCCTGTCTTACTGGAGCACGCAGCTTTTCTTGCAGGATGTCCTCGACCACGCCGCCAGCGACCCTGATGGAAGAGGCGGAGGCTTCTTCTTCGACGCACTCCCCTGGCATCCCTACATCGACCCGTCCTACATCTACAGTTGGGCGCAGCGGGCGCGGAGCCAGATGCAGGCGACACTGGGTTTGACCAAGCCGGTCTGGGTCAACGAGACCGGTATCCCCGTTTGCGCCGAGTGGGCGACTACGTGCAGTTCAAGCGACACCTGGCGGGCGACCCTGGATGAGCAAGCCTCCTTTGTCATTCAGGCCTACAGCTATGCCATCGCTGCCGACGTGCAGAGGATGTCAATATTCCAGCTCTGGGACGACGGTCTGGCGCCGGCGGATTATTACGGTCTTGCCGCCAATAGCGGGACCACCCGCCCGTCGTACAAGGCCTATCAAGTGGCGGCGACCTACCTCTCTCGACCGACCGGCGTCACCCGATCCGCGGGAAGCGGCTACGAGATGATCGTGGCGGAGGGAACGCCTCAGGGCCGGGTTACGGTGGTGTGGGCGACGGGGAGCAACGACGTGCAGGTCTCAATTCCTGCCGTCTCCACTATCGCCAGGTTGGTCGATCAGAACGGCGCGGTCACCAACGTCAATCCGGCGGGCGACTACTACCGGCTAACCCTGCCGCGCGCCACGAACAACCGCGACCCAAGTGGGCGGTTCGTGGTCGGCGGAAAGCCGTATCTTCTCGTTGAACCCTACTTCAACACGCTGTCCTCGCTGGCGCGTCCGCTGCCGGCGACCGCTCCGGGCTTGAGCTTCACGGTAAGCTGGGCAAGGCTGGACAACGCGGGCACGCAGGCAGTCTTCGACATTCAATTCAAGGCCGGTGCAAATGGAAGCTGGACTAACTGGCTCACAGGCACTAGCGCGACCTCGTCTACCTTCGGCCCGTCCTCTCCCGTGGCAGTTCAGGAAGGCCAAACCTACTACTTCCGCAGCAGACTGAAGGAGCTTCAGGGAGCGATCGAGCCGTGGCCCGGCGGCGATGGAGATGCCCATACGACTACGCCGGTATTCCTCACAGGAAAGGTGATGGACAACCGGGGCATCAGTCTGGTGGGAGCACGGGTCGCCCTGAGCTCATTAGCCACGATCAGCGACATTAGCGGCAACTTCCGGCTGGCAGCGCCGCCGGGAACCTACAGCGCCATCGCCAGCGCCGAGGGATACGGAACGATTCCGGCTCGCAGCTTAGAGATCACCCGCTCGCTCTCGTACAGCTTCGCTCTTCCGCCGGTGTACAACCCCGTTCAGAACTGGGGGTTCGACGGGGGGGACGATTTCGACGGGTGGTGGGTTCCCAGTGGCCAGGTCTCGGTGTCGACCTGGGCGCATTCGGGGGCGAAATCGGCCAGGCTGGGCCAGGCCGGCGTCGCCGGAAATGCGACCATTGGCCAATCGGGCATCACCATCCCTGCGGGCACCTACCGTCCGGTCGTCTCGTTCCTGTACGCCGTGCCCGCCGCGACCGGCGCGGGTGACACGTTCTTCCTCGACGTGACCAGCTCGGCGGGGATGACCAGCTACTCCGTGCCTTTGGCCACGCAGGGGACGTGGGCGCAGAAGTGGTTCGCCCTGGGCGATGTGAGCGGTCCCATCAGTCTCAGCTTCCGTCTCCACAAGGCCAGCGCCGATCAGCTCGAGGTCTTCCTCGACGAAGTGAGCGTCGGCAAGGCTTCGGGTGGTCCCAACGTTCTCTATTTCCCGCAGGCCTATAAGTAATTGGACCTACGCGGTGGTCTCCATTATCGTTCGAATTGGACCCGGTCAGTGTAGGGGCGAAGCATTTGCGCTGGGCCTCGGACTGGCTGCAAGTCTTGTTCGCAACCGCTTCGCCCGCCCGGCGCGGCCCCGCGATCACGCCTGTTCCCTGCGACAGAGCCAGGCGCGGCAACAACCCGGGCGGGCGAAGCATTCGCAAACGTTGTTGAAAGCTCCGAATGGGCTGGTTCTGCGAATGCTTCGCCCCTACTCGGACGCTCGGACGCCAGCACAGCACCGTCAATAAGAGTTCCACCGCGTAAGTCCTGTAAGTGATACCTGATCGCTGACAGCTACCTAAAAGTCTGCCTCGCTACCCACGAACGGGTTGTGGACCCGCTCCACGCCGATCTTGGACTTGCCGCCGTGGCCAGGGTATACCACGGTCTCGTCCGGCAGGACGAAGAGGCGGGTCCTGATGCTCTCCAGCAGTCGATCCCAGTCGCTGCCGGGGAAATCGGCTCTTCCCACGCTCAGCATGAACAGGGTATCACCGCTGAGAACGAAGCCGTCGCCAAGGAGACAAATGCCACCGGCCGTATGGCCGGGCGTGTGGACCACGGTCAGCTCCACGCCGTCGACGCCGACTTTATCACCATCTTCGACGGTGAAATCCGGCGGGGGAATAGGGTCCAACGGTCCAAACCAGTTGGCGAACTCGCCCGGCATTTCGTTTAGCTTGGGGATCTCGAGGGGATGGACGGCGAACCTCGCTCCGGTCGCCTCCTTGATCCTCGCCAGAGCCATCGTATGATCGAAATGGGCGTGGGTAAGGACGATCAGATCGACTTGCACCCCCATCTCCTTGATCGTTCGCAGTATGGATTCGGCCTCGTCGCCCGGATCGACGACGATAGCCTTCTTGGTCTCTTCGGAAGCGACGATGTAGCAGTTGACCCCCAGGGGACCTACCGGAAGCATCTTCAGTAGCACGCGCAATCTCCTCGACGAGGTTTATCTTCAATTCTACTCTAGCTGTCAAGGGTGCAGTTTGGCTTGACTTTTGGCGGCGAAACTGGTAATTTAGGTCTGACAAGGCATGGCCTGGAGGAACCCAAAACCTCTCGTCCCACCAGCGGATGACGAGGTCTTTTTGTGATAGGAGAGGGCGCGATGGAGGCGGCAAGGTCGAAACCCAAACTCGACATGGAGAAGATCGTCTCTCTCTGCAAGAGACGGGGCTTCGTGTTTCAGAGCAGCGAGATCTACGGCGGACTGGCCAGCGTGTGGGACTACGGCCCGCTGGGCGTGGAGATGAAGCGAAACATCCGGGACGCCTGGTGGCGGGCCAACATTCGACAGCGAGACGACATGGTGGGCATCGAGGCGGGCATACTCATGCATCCTCAGGTCTGGGTGGCCAGCGGGCACGTCGCCACCTTCGCCGACCCGCTGGTGGACTGCAAGGTGTGCCGCCAGCGGTTCCGGGCCGACCAGATCCCGGGTGACCGGTGCCCCAACTGCGGGGGCGAGCTGACCGCAGCGCGGATGTTCAACCTCATGTTCAAGACCTTCATGGGTCCGGTGGAAGAGGACGCATCTGTGGTTTACCTGCGGCCGGAGACGGCGCAGGGGATGTTCGTCAACTTCCTGAACGTGCTCAACTCTACCCGCAAGAAGCTGCCTTTCGGCATCGGCCAGGTCGGCCGGTCCTTCCGCAACGAGATCACGCCGGGCAACTTCATCTTCCGCACGCGGGAGTTCGAGCAGATGGAGATCGAGTACTTCGTCAAGCCGGGCACGGACGAGCCTCTCCACGAGCGGTGGATCGAGGACCGCTTCAACTGGTATCTCGATCTCGGCATGAAGAGCGATAACCTGCGATTGCGCCCACACTCCGTCGACGAGCTGGCTCACTACGCCAAGGCTTGCACGGATATCGAATACCTGTTCCCTATGGGCTGGTCCGAGTTGGAGGGCATCGCCAATCGCGCCGACTATGACCTGCAGCAACATTCGAAGCACAGTGGCAAGGACCTGACCTACTTCGATGAGGAGAGCAGCACCCACTTCTTTCCGTACGTCATCGAGCCGGCCGGGGGCGTCGATCGAATGCTTCTGGCCTTTCTGGTGGATGCCTACGACGAGGAGCCGGACAAGGAAGGGATCAGGGTCGTTCTGCGACTTCACCCATCGCTGGCGCCGGTAAAGGTTGCCGTGCTGCCGCTAAGCCGCAAGGATCCGTTGATTGCAGTGGCCAAAGATATTCTAGGCAATTTACGCAAGACCTGGTCGGTGCAGTATGACGACGCTCAGAGCATCGGCAAGCGCTACCGTCGCCAGGACGAGATCGGCACCCCCCTGTGCGTTACCGTCGACTTCGAAACGCTCAACGATAACGCCGTGACCATACGCGACCGGGACACGATGGGCCAGGCGAGGATAGCGATCTCCGACCTGGTTCCGGCGTTGTCCCAGCGGCTCGGGGTTTGTTAGATAGCAGGGCGGACGTAATGACTTTCCCGACTAGGTTGGCTGGTTCTCAAATGTAGGGGCGAAGCATTCGCAGAACCAGCCGATTCTGAGATCTCGACAACGTTTGCGAATGCTTCACCCGCTCGATTAGTTGCTGCGCAAAGCCTGTTGGTGCTGAACCACGTTGGTGAGAAGACAAACACGGGGGCGGGCGAAGCATTTGCGAAATGGCCCTACAGCCAAGCCCGAGTTCCAGCGCAAATGCTTCGCCCCTACAGACTACAGACCTGGGGCACCACCTCAGGCTATGTAGTTCCGGGGAACAGCCCCACTCCGGGCTGACCGAAGGGACGGGCCTAACGGCTTATGATTAGGATACTTCACACGGGCGACCTTCATCTTGGGATGGAAAGCTACGGCCGGATGGACCCGGCGACGGGCCTATCCACCCGCGTCGGCGATTTCCTCTCCTCCTTCGACGAGTTGGTCGACTACGCGCTCGCAAGCTCGGTGGACCTCGTTCTGTTCTGTGGCGATGCCTACAAGACGCGCGACCCTAGTCCCACGTTTCAGCGGGAGTTCGCCAGGCGCATCGCCCGCCTCGCCGGCGATGGAATTGCGGTCTTCCTCCTGGTCGGCAACCACGACCTGCCGAATGCCCTCGGCCGGGCCACCAGCGTCGAGATCTTCCAGACCCTTGACGTGAAGAATGTGTACGTAGCCAACCGGGTGGAAACTCAGGTGGTCTGGACGCGCCACGGGCCGGTGCAGGTGGTCTCGCTCCCCTGGGTTTCCCGGAGCTTCCTGCTAAGCCGCGAGGAGGCCCGGGGCAAATCGCTGGAGGAGGTGAACGGACTAATTCTGGAGAAGATGCAGAACGTCGTTGCAGCCAGAATCGCCGAGCTGGACCCGTCCGTTCCCGCAGTCCTGGCCGCCCACGCCGCGGTGTTTGGCGTCCAATACGGCAGCGAGAGGCGGGCGCTGCTGGGGCAGGAGGTCATTATTCCCCGGGGGACGATTCTGAACCCCGCGTTCGACTATGTGGCTCTGGGCCACATCCACAAGCATCAGGTCATCTCGAACATGCCCCTGGCGATCTACGCCGGGAGCCTGCAACGGATCGATTTTGGCGAAGAGGACGAGCCGAAAGGCTACGTGGTCGTGGATCTCCCGGAGCGCAAAGAAGCCGGCGGCTCTGCCGATGGCCAGGTGCCCGAGTTCTGTTTTCGGCCGTCACTGGCGCGGGAGTTCCTGACGATTCAGGTCGATGCCGACACCGATGATCCAACCAGCGCCGTGTTGCAGGCTATCGCGGCCCAGGAGGCGAGGCTGAAGGACGCGGTGGTGCGCTTGCAGATCAAGGTCTCGGCCCGGCGGGAGGGACTGATCCAGGACGCGGCGATCCAAAAAGCGCTGAAGGATGCCTACTACGTGGCGGCGGTCAGCAAAGAGGTCCAGCGGGAGCACCGCGCCCGGCTGGGAAGCCGGTCGATCGATGAGATGACCCCCGTCGAAGCGCTTCGACTTTATTTTCTGACCCGGAAAACGCCCCCCGACAGACTCGAGGAGTTGATGGAGTATGGCGAGCGCCTGATTAGGGAGGCGACGCTGTGATTCCGATCCGCTTGGGGCTGCGAAACTTCATGTGCTATGGCGAGAACCTGCCGCCTCTGGTTTTCGAGGGCATCCACCTGGCCTGTCTATCGGGGGACAACGGGCACGGGAAGTCGGCGATTCTCGATGCCATGACCTGGGCGCTGTGGGGAAAGGCCAGGGCCAAGGCCGACGACGACCTCATCCATCTTGGCCGGAGCGAGATGGAGGTCGACTTCGAGTTTTCCCTGTCGGACGTTCACTACCGGGTGGTAAGAAAGCGTCTGAAGGCGAGAACGGAAAGAGCCTCGGGTCAGACCGTGCTGGAACTGCACGTTGCCGGCGATGGCGATTTCCGGTCGATCACCGGGAATAGCGTGCGGGATACAGAGCGTAAGATCGTCGATTTGCTGCGTATGGAGTACGACACCTTCATCAACAGCGCCTTTGTTCTTCAGGGACGGGCGGACGAGTTCACGGTGAAGCCGCCCACCGAGCGGAAGAGGGTCCTATCGGAGATCCTCGGGCTGGCCTATTTCGACCGCCTGGAGGAACGGGCTAAGGAGCAGGCGAAAGCCAGAGATTCCCTCCGCCGGGAGCTGACTGCCGCCATCGGGGAGATGGAGAAGGAGTTGGGGAAGAAGGTCACCTACGAGGTTGAGCTCCGGGAAGTGCAGCTCGCTCTCGATTCTCTCGACGCCAGGGTCAAGCGACAGGAGGCCGAGCTGGGCACTTTGCGAGAGAGAAAGAGGGGTCTGGACTTCAAGGCCGAGCAGGCGAAGGAGGTAGGCCAGCAGCTGGCCTACGCCGGACGGGAGATCGCCGAGCTGGATAAGGAGATGGCCGATAGGCGGGCGCGGGTCGCCGGCTTCGAGCAGGTGCGCGCCGATCGGGCCGAGGTCGAGGCGGGTTTCAGCCGGCTGGCGACTGCCCGGCAGGAGAACGAGGCTCTTCACGCCAAGCTCCGCCAGCAGCACCAGTTGGCCGAGCGGTTCAATCTGCATGTCATGCGGGTCGATCAGGCAAGGAACGAGTTGGTCACCCAGCAGCGCCTGTTGCAAAGGGAGATCCAGAACATGGAGCCGAAGTGGCAGATGCTTGCCGCCTGGGAGCAAGAATTGGTCGAGGCCAACCGGCATCTCTGCGGCCTGGCGGAGCTCGACGCCGAGAGAGAGGGAAAGCGCACCAGAGCTCACGAGATGGCGAGCCATATCGAGGTTCTCCGGTCGGATAACCAGCGCCTGCGGGCCGATATGGCCGGTCTCAAGGAGAAAGTCGATCTTCTGGCCCAATCGGAGGCGGTGTGTCCATTATGCGAGACCGATCTCGGCGATGATGGCAAGCGGCGAATTCAGCAGAAGTTCGCCAGCGAAGGGCGGGAGAAGGCAGAAACCCACCGGAGCAACGACCGCGAGATAAAGGCGCTCGGCCAAAGCCTGGACGCACTCCAAAAGGAGGTCGCCGACCTGGAGGCCACCATCAACCGGGACCGGAACGCGGCGCAGAGAAAGGTGGGCACGCTGGAGAAGAACATCGCCGATGCCAAGACCGCCGCCGAGGAGATCGCCAGGCACCGGGTTCGCCTGGACGAGCTGACCGGGAAGCTCGATAACGGCCAGTTTGCCGAAGAAGACCAGGTGCAGGTTGCCCGGCTGGATGCGGACCTCCGCGCTCTGGCCTACGATACCGGGCGCCACGACGAGGTGCGGCGGCTCTGCGACGACCTTGCTCGGTACGACGAGCTTCACCGGAGGCTGGAGGAGGCCGATAGGCTGATCGCTCAGGAGCAAAGCGCCGTTGCGCGGGGAGAGGCGGCGCTGGAGCGCTGGCGGGCCGAGGTGGCCGAAAACACGCTGCGCCGGACCGCTCTCGAAAAGGAGGTGGCCGAACTGCCGCAACTGGCCAGCCGGATCGCCGACGCCCAGCATGTCTTCGAGGCGCTGGTGGTTACCTGGTCGCAGGAGGGCCAGCGCCTGGGCGCCGTCCAGCAGAAGATCCGGCACTGCGAATACCTGGAGGGACAGAAGCGGGAGAAAGCCGTCGCCCTCGGCAAGGCGGTGAAGGAGAAGGCCATCTTCGACGATCTGTCGGTGGCGTTGGGGAAGAAGGGCATTCAGGCCATGATCATCGAAGCGGCTATTCCCGACATCCAAGACAAGGCCAATGCCATCCTGGGACGAATGACCGATTCCCGCATGGCCATCGCGTTCGAGACCCAGCGGGATAACAAGAAAGGCGAAACCGTCGAAACGCTGGACATAAAGATAGCCGACGAGCTGGGTACCCGCAGCTACGAGATGTTCAGCGGCGGCGAGGCCTTCCGCATCAATTTCGCCGTGCGCATCGCCCTCTCCAAGATGCTGGCCCACCGGGCTGGGGCGAGGCTCCAAACCCTGGTCATCGACGAGGGCTTCGGCACTCAGGACGCATCGGGACGGGAGAAGCTGGTCGAGGCCATCAACGCCATTCAGGACGACTTCGAGAAAGTCCTCGTCATCACCCACATCCAGGAGCTCAAGGACCTCTTCCCCGTGCGGATCGAGGTGGTCAAGACGGGCGAGGGGTCCACGTTTTCCATCAACTAGGGTTGCCGGAGAGCGCTCGACAGCGGTAGCCGCAGCTCGTGGGGCCAGGCCGCCACGGTGGGCCTTGTCCACTGCAGGAGGCGGTCGGACTGTCCGGTCTTGTATGCCCTGATCGCAGCACCAGCCCATCGTCGACGTACCTGCCCTCAACCAGTAAATCGTGTTTATCCACCACTGTCTCGCCGGGATGCCAGGCGGTGGTGGGATACTCGTTCCCCTGGGGCTCGCCATCGTGCTGTGTTATCGGGCGGTTGGCGCTGTCGGCCAGATGGATGAAGACGGTGTAGTGCTCGTCGCTTTTGCCCAGCGCCCTCCAGATCGAGGTCAAATGGAGGGCCGTCTGCTGCGAGTCGAAGGGCGACATCAGCACGCTCGTCTGTTGCAGCTCCATGCTCTCCCCTAGAAGTCCAGCCGAAAACCGGCTTTGAAACGAATTGCTGCGGCCAAGACGAGGCATTGGATTATTTATGCAGCGTGCGTAGCGCGTGGTGATGCCGTCATAATAGGTATTTG
>JACPQF010000062.1 GCA_016190625.1 Chloroflexota bacterium
CCTATACCCTATACCCTATACCCTATACCCTATACCCTAGATTACCCTCATCTCATCCCAGTTCGGCCCAATTCCGACGTCCACCTTTAGCGGAACCGGCATGGGGAAGGCGCCCTCCATGGTCTCCTGCACTAGCGGTGCCACGATCTCTATCTCACCCGCAGGCACCTCCAGGAGGAGCTCGTCGTGAACCTGGAGCAGCATCTTGCTCTGGAAACTTCCGGCCGCCAGCCTCTCATACAGTCTCACCATGGCGATCTTGATGATGTCGGCAGCCGTCCCCTGAATAGGCATGTTGATAGCCATTCTCTCCGCCGCCTGCCGGATCTGGGCGTTGGCCGAGTTTATCTCGGGCAGGTACCGGCGGCGATTGAGCAGGGTCTGGACGTAGCCCAGGCGGCGAGCCTGTTTCTTGGTCTCCTCCAGATATTCCTTCACCTTCCGATAGCGCTGGAAATAGGCTTCGATGAACTCGCCGGCCTCGCGCCGGCTGAGATCCGTGCCCTGGGAGAGGCCATAATCGCTCATGCCGTAGATCACGCCGAAGTTCACCGTCTTCGCCACCCGCCTCATGTTGGAGCTAACCTGCTCGATGGAGGTGCCAAATACCTGCGCAGCGGTGGCGGCGTGGATGTCCTCGCCCGCCTGGAAGGCGGCCAGAAGGCTCGGGTCCTGGGTGATGTGCGCCAGGATGCGCAGCTCGACCTGAGAGTAGTCGGCGGAGAGCAGCAGCCAGCCGGGATGGCCCGGCACGAAGGCCCGGCGAACCTGGCGGCCGATCTCCGTCCGGATGGGAATGTTCTGGAGATTGGGATCGCTGCTGGAAAGGCGGCCGGTGCTGGTGGCCGTCTGGTTGAAGCTGGTGTGGACGCGGCCCGTCTGAAGGTTGATCAGAGCCGGCAGAGCGTCGACATAGGTGGACTTCAGCTTGCTCAGTTGGCGATACTCCAGAAGCAGCTCGACGAGCGGATGCGCTCCCTTGAGATACTCGAGGGCTGAGGCATCGGTCGAGTAGCCCATCTTTGTCTTGCGGCTGGGCGGGAGCTTGAGCTCGTCGAACAAAAGGGACCCCAGTTGTTTGGTGGAATTGATGTTGAACTTGTGCCCGACGGAATTGTAGATGTCGACCTCCAGCCGCTCCATTTGCTTCGCCAGGTCCTGTGAGACCTGGCGAAGCAGCCCGGTGTCGAGGGCTATCCCCTCTCTCTCCATGGCTACCAAAACGGGAACGAGGGGCATCTCGACCTCGCGGAACAGCGGCCAGAGGTCTTTCTCCCGCAGCTCGGGTTCCAGTAGCCGGTGCAGCCTCCCCGTCACCTCGGCGTCGGCGCTCGCGTAGGCGGCCGCCACGTCTACGGGTACCTCGGCCATGCTCACCTGTTTCGCTCCCTTGCCTATGAGCGCCGCGATGGGCGTCATCTCCAAGCCGAGGCGATTGAACGCCAGGTCTTTGAGGCCAATCGACTTCTCATTCAATAGATAGGCAGCAAGCATGGTATCGAAGGCGATGGACCGTACCTCGATGCCGTACTTGGCCAGCACCGCGGCGTCGAACTTGGCGTGGTGGGCGACCTTCGCCACCGCCCGATCCTCGAAAACGGGCTTTAGCCGTCTGAGCACCAGATCCCGCGCCAATTGTTCCGCAGCGGGAGCCTGCGGCGCGCTTCCGTCCGCCAGCAGCGATGGCAGGCCGGCCACCGGTCCCTCTTCCGATAGGTCAAAGAGGCGGTGGCGGGATGTGGGCTCGGCGGGCACCACACCATGGCCGACGGGGATGTAGCAGGCCGTTTCGGATTCGACGCTAAGGGAGAGTCCGACCAGACGGGCCCGCAGAGGGTCGAGGTCGGTGGTTTCCGTATCGAAGACGAAGAAGTCGGCTCGCGCCAGCTTTGCCACGAGGTCGTCGAGGGCCTCGGAGGTGTTGACGATGCAGTAACGGCCTGGCGAAGCCACCTCGGACACCGTGATGGCCGGCGCCTCCCGCACTGCAAACAGGGACAGCTGTTTGTCCTTCCCTTCGGGTCCCGTCGATGGACCGGCCTGCGCCTCGTCGAACAGCAAGGTCCCCTGTCTTGCGGGCTGGCTGCTGCCCGGCAATCTATCGAGAAGACTCTTGAACTCCAGCTCCCGGAAGATGTCGCGCACCTGAGTCCGGTCGTAATCGCTGAGACGGCAGGCCTCGAGGTCTAGGCTAACCGGGACGTCCTTGACGATGGTCGCCAGCCGCTTGCTCTGGCGAGCCGCCTCCTCGTTCTTCCGCAGGATGTCCTGAACGCGCGGCGGCTTTACCTCGTCGACGCGCTCGTAGATGCCCTCCACGCTGCCGTACTCCTGGATCAGCTTGGCGGCGGTCTTCTCGCCGATGCCTGGCACGCCCGGAATGTTATCCGAGGGATCGCCGCTCAAGCCCTTGAGGTCGGGGATCTGGGCGGGGGTAACCCCGTAGCGATTCTTGACGTCCTCCTCGGCAAACAGGGCCGTATCGCTCACCCCCCGCCGGGAAAGGAGAACCGTCGCCCTCGGGGCGACCAGTTGCATGGTATCGGCATCGCCGGTGACGACGACCACGTCGAGGCCGCGGTCCTGCGCCTGCGCTGCGAGGGTGCCGATCACGTCGTCGGCCTCGAAGCCGTCGACCTCGAAAACCGGGATATTGAAGGCCGCCACGATCTGGCGGACCCGACCAAACTGGGGAACCAGCTCGTCGGCGGTCTTGGGGCGCTGGGCTTTGTAGGCCTCAAACTCGACGTGCCTGAACGTGGGCACCGGACGGTCGAAGGCGACGGCTACGTACTCTGGCTTCAAGTCGCCCAGAGCCTTCAACAGCATGCTGGTGAAGCCGTAGACGGCGCCGACCAACTCGCCGGTTCTGGCCACCGACAGAGGAGGCAGCGCGTGATAAGCGCGGTGCACCAGGGCGTTACCGTCGAAAAGGACGAGGAGCGATCGCTTCTCAGGCAAAGTCAAGATTTCCCAATTCGAGCAAGATTCTGGTTGATTATACCATACCTTGACACATCAGGCGACGGGCCTGCACGGGCCATAACGGCCGGAGCGCCAAGCTCCGGCCGGTGCCGACTAGCTGTGCCGGCCGGCGGCGCCCTTGGTCGCGGTCCTTCAGCTGAAGGATGCCCGTCACGGCAGTCCAATCGAGGGCGTTCATGCTGAACTCGTTGAAGTAATAGTAGACCTTCTTGCCCTCGGACGGAGGGGAGCCAGCGGTCGGATTGCCATAGTACAGATAGTAATTGGCGTCCTGGCCCGAGGCGGCGATGTCGGCCTGAGTTTTGAACCGGAGCTCGATGGCCGAGGAGGTGAAGGTGACGAGGTCGCGGTCCAGCTCCATCCAGGCCTTGCCGTCCCAGTAGACCACCCGCAGGTCGTTCCCACTGGCGAGAGACTTACTGTAGATGTTGCTGGCCTGGCTTCCCGATAGGTAGAGCTTGAGGGTGTAGCCAGTCAGAAGAGACGAACCCATCTGGTTGGTGACGGTGAGAACCTCCCTCTGGCCCCAGCGGTGGTTCCACCTCGGAGTACGCTCGGTCCGCCCTGGCTGTTTATGCCCTCCTCGACTCTATCTCGGGTCTCGCTTTTCAGTTCTTAAAGTGCGGTTCTCCTGCCGGGAAACACGATTCTTCGTCGACTGGACACTATCTACGATCAGTCACGACCGAATAGCGTATAGCCAATGACACTGGGATCGCAACATCTGAAATGGACAATAGTGCTGGCTAAAGAGCACATCCGCATGGCGGGTTGTTTTCGCGGCTTCCCCTCCGGATCCGAGCCTGTCAAGTGCGAACCGACTGCTGAGCCATCCTCGACGCCAAGAAGCTATTTGGTCTCGCGTTCCCTTATCCAGCGGAAATGGGGAAGGAGTAGTTCGCCTTCGCAATCGGCAAGGCGCTTCTCGGCCATAGCGTACGGATCATATTCTCTCGGGCCAAACGAAATCGTGGAGTAGAAGTATGGATCGCGGGGCAGCCATTTCCCGCCAATGTGCTTTAGGACCATCTCACCCAGATACGACCCGATAGCGCCCACAAGAACCATATGCAGCGAACGCCAGTCCTCCGGAGTGAATTCCTTCTGCCTATCGAGTTCGGCTATATGACGCAGGTATTCCGGCGTAAGCGCCCGGTCGAGGATTGCCAGGCTCTCCTCCGTCCAATCTAGGTTTATGTTCAGGTCTTCTTTGAGGTCACTGATGGCATGGTCAGCCATCCTTCGAATCCTACCGAGGTTTTCTTCGCCGGCCTCGCCCGTAAGATAGCTCGGTGGAACTAGAAGATTCTTAGGTGGTGGGCTTCGGCGGGCAATAATGGGGGAGAGGGCTTCCCTGAGCTTCTCTGCTCTAGCTTGCCCGCTCGGAGTCAAGAACTCATCCAGTTCCCTCGTCACCAGCACCAGGTATCTTCCGTCGCCGAGGGCCTCGAACGAGGCGATCAACCCCGATTGCTGGAGCTCGTCCAGCGGCCTGATGATCTCAAGATGGCCGGGGCCAAGGAAACTAGCCCAATAGACGTCTCTCACCAGTCTGTCACAGCGCTTCCGTCCTGCAGACCACGCGCTTGTCCGCTCCGTCTCCCAGTCCGACATGCGGGTCTGTCCGATTTGGAGGCCGACACCTCGTGCGCCAGCTCTAGCAAACCAATAGTCTGCTGCCGTCCAGATGTACCCATAACAGCAATTGAGCTTCTGAGCAGCAAGCTTGGCCAGACCCAGAAGATGCTCGGTTCCACCCAATTTCGCCAGGGACTCGCGGCTAAGGGAAACGAACATAATGTTTGGCCTTCCCCGGCCCTCGGTGGTCGCGTCTAGCTCAAGACTAAGTTCGAACCCCGCCGCCGAGCTTGCAGTCGCAGGCTGGTCGCCAGCCGACACCGATCCAATCTCGCCATTCTCGAGCCAGCATTGCAATTCAGCCGCAGTCTTCTTATTGTAGGCCCGATCTCGGCTTTTCCGGCCATCAAGTGTGAAAGCCATATATCTGGAGAAGCCACTTCGACCTGGACGTGCTGCGAACGCGTCTGTCACCTCCCAAGCAGCGCTGCCCATCTGAGTGAGGTCAGAAAAAGTGTAAATGGCGAATCCTGTGAAGTTCTCGTCTTCCGTCATCCCCTATTCCTCGTCTGACCAGTATACGCGAGCCCAGAAGAAATCCTCATAGCCATACACGTCGTTGAGGGTGTTGGCGTACTCCTCTGCCTGCTTCCACGCAGCGTCCGACGATTGTCTAGTACGCTGTCCCGTCTTGAATTCTGCCACTTCCCCAGTTCGGTAGTCAACTCCATCAAAGCGACGCCCGTCGTAATTGCCATCTTCATCTAGAATAGTCTTGCGCGTAACGGGGTCCTTGATGGTACGATTGGTCTCTCGGAACTCGGGTTTCTCCGACCTCCACCGCTCGTAAAAGTCCGCGTGTTCTTCATTGGCCTTACGCATGGCTTCGATGGACTTCGCCTTGCCCCCACTTCCTGTCTCCACGGGTGCCTTTTCGGCGGGCCCGCCGCGGCCGGAGCCTTGCCCTAGCGGTTCGGCTATCGGATCCGCCGTACTGCGCGTCGACCCTCGACCTGGCGCTCCGCCCGCGGTCGATTCGGACCCTTTTCCGGCTTCTCTCACGGAATCAACGGTCATCGGCTTGACCTTAATTGGCTGCGCCGAAGTACCGGCTGGCACCTTAGGGAGCTTTCCACCGCCACCGCTGCCGCCACCACCACCTCCGAAGTCGAGCATCCGCCACAACCTGCCGATGTCAACGCCGCGGTGCCCGGATGGATCGATGAATCTGGTGGGGTTGTTTTCGGCGTATGAATACCGGTTGAAGTCCTGCGGATTGTTGAGCGATGAGACGATTGCGTCTGGGCTGATAAAGCGTCCTAGCGAAGGGTCGTAGCGACGCGCCCCATAATCCATTAATCCTGATGAGCTATCGTTCCTCTGTCCCGTGAAGCCATAGTCTGTGGGCACCGACCCGGCCCTCGTCGAGCCGAAGGGGAAGTAGGTGACTGTGCTAGTCACCCCAGAACTCGCATTCAGGGTCACGCTGGTGCCGCCCAAGTGGTCGGAGAAGATGTAGGAGAGGGTGCCACCGCTGCGCAGGCCGATGCGTTGGCTGCCAGCATAGTAATACTGGTCCCCCACAGGCCGGGACGCCTCGGCACCAACGACGATGGTCGGCTCGGTCGAGACCAGTTTCCTCACCTTCACGTCGTCGTAGTAGACATCCGCGAGGTAGGTGTGAAGACCTATGGTCCCGCTGCTCAGGCCGGAGTCACTCGCCGACCAGGTGTCGCTGCCCACCTTCGCCGATTGGCTTGACCCGGAGGAGGTCATGACGATGGTGTACCAGGTGTTGGCAACGTAGCTGATTCCGGTCGTCTGCTGTAGCCAAGCCCATGCGCCGTTGTACTTCCAGAGGCCGGTGTAGCCGCCACTCCCGTAGTCGAAGGCGTAGTAGTGGGTTGTGTCGCCGTAGCGCCACATGGGAGCGGCGGCGTGGCCGCCCGAGGGAGCGGTGGCGATCTTGGCCTTTACCTCGTAGACGAAGTCGGTGAGGCTCAGGGTCTTCTGGTAGGTGTTGCCCGAGCCGTTGTTGGCGTCGGACTGGCGATAGGTCCAGGTGAGCCGCCCATCGGCCCCCGTGGTCACGGCCTGACCCCAGGTGCCCGACACGGCGGTCCAGTCGAGGACGTTTATGCTGAACTCATTGAAGTAGGAGTAGATCTTCTTGCCCTCGGAAGGAGGCGAGCCGGCGGTGGGGTTGCCGTAGTAGAGGTAGTAATTGGCGTCCTGGCCCGAGGCGGCGATGTCGGCCTGGGTCTTGGGCCGGAGCTCGATGGCCGAGGAGGAGAAGGAGACGAGGTCCCGGTCCAGCTCCTTCCAGGCCTTGCCGTCCCAGTAGACCACCCGGAGGTCGTTGCCGCTGGCGAGAGACTTACTGTAGATGTTGCTGGCCTGGCTTCCCGATAGGTAGAGCTTGAGGGTATAGCCGGCCGCAAGGACCGAGGCCATCTGGTTGGTAACGGTCAGCACCTCCCGCTGCGCCCAGCGGGGGCTCCACCAGGGGAGGTCCGGGCTCGACGAGTAGGTCTTTAGCTCGTAGTGGATGCCTGGATAGACGGTGGTGGTTACAACCGTGCCGTTGCTCTCCGTTTTCTTCACCCATTTGCCGTCCCCGTCGTAGGCGAAGGTGCTGGTGATGTCGTTTACGGTCATGGTGTTCGACCGGTTCTCGGCGTCATGGAAGATGCTTCGACTGGCGCCGCCTGCCCCATAGACGACATTCGGGCTGGAGTTCTCCTGTTCAACTGCTAGGCTGCTGTCTTTCCAAGCCGCGGGGCCACGTAGAAAGTCAACGAGGCATAGCACTTCCCCTCGTGGTGCAGAACAAACGTCCATGTGGTTACGGATTTGCAAGGCTTGCTCCTACCGTACATCATGAAGGATTCGAGGCTCGATTGATTGCATTGCCAGGTCTGTGCCGGGCAATTCCAGAAGACGTGTTTTCTCTAATGATTGCCTGAACAGATCCACCGCGCGTTTGGCGCTTATCACAGGTTTGGCCAGTACTCTACGGAGCCCCCCGGACCTACCGTAACACACGTCTTTCCACCCTTGTCATCACTGAAGACGAGTACTTTTCCTTCGATGCTTTCGAGCTTGAAGCCATGTTCCTCGAAGTAGTGCTGAGTGTCCTCAATCTCTCGCTCGATCGTTCTGCTTTCGAGTGCCTGCAGCTTGAAGGGGAAATCTGGAAGGCGACGCGGCGGCTGGAATTGCTCAGGTTCCATGTCTTCCGGAATCGGTTCGAATTCACCAATCATTCGCCGCACGGTCTCGAAATCGAAGAAGGCATCCATTCCCAGGTGCTTCTTGACGGCAAGCTGCATGTCGCGGGCTGCCGGAGTATCCCAGTCAAATGGAGACAAGGCTGTCGTGAAGAAGATGCCGCCGGTATCTAGCCAGCGCTTTTCCACGCACGGCAGACTGTCGAACTTCTCACGGCCAAACCACTCAACGTAGAACTTTCCAAAGTAGTTTCCCCAATAGACGCCCGGTATGCCTTCGGTTAGCGTGTAGCCGACCCCACCAACCGTTTCGACACCCTTGTTTTTATCACGAGCCCTCGGATGTTGCACTCGCCGACTCAAGAAGTTTTTGTGCTTCGTCTCACTATCAAGTGCGAGCATCGCATACCATGCATCGTGCAAACCAAGCAGGCCACAGCAGAACTTGAGCCAGAGTGAAAGATTACCTTGTTCTATGACGAAGGAGTCTTCGACGTAATACCTACTCCTGGAAAACGCCTCGTGAGGCAGTTTGATCCACTCCACCGTATACGAACAAAATGGCTTTCGCGTCCGCTCGAAGAACAGTGTTGAAATTACTCTATCCGGATTCCTTCGCTGTTTCGCTTCAGCTGAGAGAAGCGCCACTGCCTTGTCCACCAACTCAGGAGTCAGGGAGCGAAGCGGCTCGCACTCGCCGAAACGATTCGGCGCAAAGGGTCGGCTGGACAGCAGGTAGTTTACAATCTCTCTGGCCCGCTCGTTGGTGTCAAACCGTGCTCTCGAATATACTTGTAGCATCAGCTCCTGTGAATACTCACTCATTGTACCTCCAAGTTATTGCAGGATATCGTCAATGTATTCTACATCGATCAGCTTCTGGTCGGTGTACTTCTTGAGCTCCCCCTGGAGCTGCGTGTCCTTGCGGATGTACAGAGTATACTTTCTGCCATTGCTTCTTGCCCATTCATACTGCGCCCGGATCTGCGTCTCCCAACCCAATTGAGCTACGTCCTTAATCTCCCCCACCATTCCCTTGTCCAGGATATCGGGAATAGTGGCGACTTCCTTGTCGTCAACAATACCTTTTATCGCCTTGGTGTTCTTCTGCATGCCTAGCTTGTCAAGAACCTTGATCTGAGTTACCATCCCACGGACTACGGGCTGCATCCACTGAGGCAGCTTGAGAAGCGCTTCATCATTACCTTTGACCAAGGCATCACGCGCTGCCCTTACCATCCCTCGTCGTGCGACATCATCGGCAGGCACGCCCACGGGAAGCACATCGTCAGGTTCTGCTGCCTCCATGCCGACTGCCAAGGCGATGTTCACCGCCGCAAGCGACCGATCTAGTTTCGTTGCGCCGGGATTGGCAACTGTCCTGGCGGAATCGTACATGTCCCACGCTGTCCAACCGTAGTCGATCGCTTTGGAAACCACCACTACCCCAACGATAATCAAAGGGATGAAGGCGAAGTGACCACTGTCGTCAACGAATTTGACAGGGTTGTTATTGCCGTACGAATAACGGTTGAGAGTCTGTGGATTGGCCGCTGCCGGAACCACGCTATCCGGACTGATGAAACGTCCCAGCGATGGGTCGTATTGCCTCGCCCCGTAATCGTAAAGCGCCGTAGTGGACTCCTTACATTAAGTTGACCTCCTAAAGTTGACCTCCTAGTGAGCATTCTAGGGAGCGAGAGAGGCTCCTGGTGGTAGAATGGAAACAGAGCCCGGCCAAGGTTCTGAGCCCAAATCTATCCA
>JACPQF010000070.1 GCA_016190625.1 Chloroflexota bacterium
CAGAGACCCGCGAATTCTGTCCCCACTAGGAGGTCTGAATTGTTTGCCAGACCTGCTGTTGCCCCCCACATAGTGCCAAAAAGCGGATGCGATTCCCCACCGCTTTTTCAAAAGGGGCTTTTCGGCTGCGCTTCTAGGCCGGCTTGCTGGAGAGTTGGAGCATCCAGACTGGCCGGGAGATCTGCGACGACCCAAGTGGCCTCTGTATCTCGGCCGCAAGGCGTGCGTCCCCACGCGCCCGGTCCTCGATCGCCTTGCCGAGGAATATCAGGATCTGGAGTGCGCTCTGAACAAAGAGGCGTGGGCCGCCCCCCGCTCCGTCGAGGGACATAGAACTTCGCCAGGAGCAAGGCCAGCGCCGAAACTCACGGCCTGGGTTGAGTGTCCGGGCGGCGCCGTGGAGCGGCAGGATGCATTGCGTCTGAACCAACTGCGCTTCTACGATTTCCGCCGCTGCCGGCTCATCGAAATCGACGCCGGGTCGCTTCCCAGGAGGTCGCCATGAACCTATACCTCTCGCGCCTTGTCCTGAACCCGCGCTCGCGCCGGGTTATGAGCGAAATGGCCCATCCCTATGAAATGCATCGCACGCTGATGTGCGCCTTCCCAGAAGCGACCGACAAAGAAAAGGCCAAAGCCCGCGAGGAATTCGGCGTGCTCTTTCGGGCCGACGTCGACGACCGAAAGCCGGAAATCAAGGTCTACGTCCAGTCTCGCCTCGTGCCGAACTGGTCATTTCTCGATGGACTGGACGACTATCTGGCCGCGAACGCGGAGATGCCCGACCCCAAGCCAATCATGCAGGCTTACCAAAAGCTGCGCAATGGACAGATTCTGGCGTTTAGCTTGCGGGCCAATCCGACCAAGCGGATCGCCAAGGATGGCGACAAGCTGAAGGGCAAACGCGTCGAACTGCAAAGTGAGCAGGAGCAAATCGACTGGTTGATTCGCAAGGGGCAGGGGAGGGAGGAGGGCGCGCCCGGCGGTTTCGAGTTGGTCATGAAGGAGGTCGAAGATGCGGATGGGGCGCTAAGCCTGATCCCGTGCGTCGACGTCCGCCCTGAAGGAAAACAGAAGGGATACAAGAGGGACGGGGAGCAGAGGCAGACCACGACACATTTGGCTGTTCTGTTTGAAGGCCTCTTGCGAGTCACGGACACCGATGCCTTTCTGGAGACCATCAGGCAAGGCATCGGACCGGCAAAAGCCTATGGCTTCGGCCTCCTATCGATTGCCCCTCACAGGGGTTAATCGATCTGAACCGCGGATTCACCAGATTGATTGCGTTGATTACGCTATTGGCCGGCGTTAG
This sequence comes from Chloroflexota bacterium, assembly GCA_016190625.1. Taxonomy (GTDB): domain Bacteria; phylum Chloroflexota; class Dehalococcoidia; order JACPQF01; family JACPQF01; genus JACPQF01. The sequence goes on from JACPQF010000070.1 coordinate 1,313, forward strand.
ATGGACGATGTCCGAGGAAAAGGAGGTGACACAATGCGGGACTTGCATATCCTGCCGAAGTTCTCCGACCGTTGGACCCATTTGTATTTGGAGCATGGGAAGATCGACAAGGACGCCTCGTCGCTGGCGTTTCACGATCAGAAGGGCACGATGGCTATTCCCATCGACCAGTTGGGATTGCTGATGCTGGGGCCGGGAACAAGAGTGACCCAGGCAGCTATGGAGATTCTGGCCGAGAACAACTGTCTCGTCTGCTGGACGGGTGAGCAGGGGGTCCGGCTTTACGCCCACAGCACGGGAGGCACGCATAGTTCCTTTCGGTTGCTGCGCCAGGCGAGGCTATACAGCGACGAAGCGCTGCGGCTTCAGGTGGTACGGCGAATGTACCAGAAGCGGTTTCCGGACCCCCTCCCGGAGGAGGTCAGTCTCCAGCAGATCCGCGGCATGGAGGGAGCGCGGGTGCGGGCGAGTTACCAGCGGCTATCGGCGGAGTTCGGCGTCCCCTGGAGCGGGCGCAACTACGACCAGGACAACTGGGATTACGGCGATCCGGTGAACCGGGCTTTGTCTAGCGCCAACTCGTGTCTTTACGGGCTTTGCCATGCGGCAATACTCTCGGCTGGCTATTCGCCGGCCATCGGCTTCGTTCACACCGGCAAGATGCTCAGTTTCGTCTACGACGTGGCCGACCTCTACAAGACGGAGACGGTGGTGCTCGTGGCGTTCAAGACGGTAAAGGAGAGCGCGGTGGAAGTTGAGCGGCGAGTCCGAATCGCCTGCCGGGACCTGTTCTTCGAGACGCGGCTGATGCAGCGGATTCTGCCGGATATTGCGGAGGTGCTCGATGCTCGTGATGATCTTGGAGAAAGTCCCGGCGAGCTTGACGGGCGCGCTGTCACGCTGGCTGATCCAGCCCAAGACGGGCATTTTCCTTGGCAACCCGAGCGCGCGGGTGCGGGACGAGTTATGGGCGATGGCGACGAAGAAGGCGGGACAGGGCTGGGTGATCCAGATCTGGAGTGATCGCTGTCCGCAGGGGTACCGCAGTCGCTGCCACGGCGAGTGCTCGCGAACCCTGGTGGACATGGAGGGGATCGCCCTGGCGCTAGTTCCGGGCAAGCGAGGACCGGCGCCACCGGCGGGTCGGCGATCTACGGAGCCATAGCCAGCTTGCTCTTATTCGCATGGAGTGGAGGGTCCGTGCTGTAGATTGAGGCTGCAGAGCCAGCGTAGCCGATCCGTGTTCGCCCTGCGGCAGATATCCTGTTGTCGAAAATGGCTACTCTTGTATCAGTCTTAGTATTGTCCCCACGCGTGTGGGGGTGAACCGCCAATAAGAGAAGGAGACGAACAGATGAGAACATTGTCCCCACGCGTGTGGG
>JACPQF010000065.1 GCA_016190625.1 Chloroflexota bacterium
CTATGTGGGGGGCAACAGCAGGTCTGGCAAACAATTCAGACCTCCTAGTGTGGACAGAATTCGCGGGTCTCTGCATATTGCCAGTTTTCGGCTGAATTTCTAGCATCCATGACACGTTAAGCATAGCAGATGCCCTATGTTGTGTTCAAGTTATTCTGTATAGACTCCTAAGGTGGACGAACTGATCGACAAGTATACGACAACCGCGGACCCAGCGCAGAAGAAGCAGATCGGGCTCCAGGCCGCTGTTATGGGCAATAATGAGTATGGCGGGATCAGCCTGCTGGAGACGAAAACTCTTTTCGCCCTGAGCTCGCGAATCGGTACATACACGCCAACTGCGGGCATTGCCAGTTTGGGACAGAGCCTGGAAACCCTCACGCATGCCAAGTAGACCGTAGTGGTCCGACCATCGGGAGCTGTTCTCGGGAGCTGTGGCTTCAGCCGGAGCGTATTAGCACAGCCGGCTGAAGCCCATCAAGAAAGTCGGTGAGGCGAGCGAGTCGCGAACAACGTAGAATCAGGGATGTGTCTACTTGGCGACGCCTTTTCCCCGCATTACGGCATCCCGGAAGGCCTGCACTCTCTCATAGTACCGGCCATGTACACCGCTGACTCCGTTGGGTTCTGCCCAAGCCTTGTTGGGCCCGGGCACCACCTTGAGGGAAATGAACGTCGGCCCAGGCTGGCGCAGTATGCCGGGGATGCGCTCTCGGAAATCTGCCAGATCGTCGAACTCATACACATTACGCAAGCCCGCTCCTCTGGCCAATCCGCTTAGGCTGAACTTGCCAGCCGCTGGAAGCGGTATGTCCCCCGGCATTGCGTAAAGGCCGTTCTCGAAAACGAAATGAATCAGGTTCGCCGGCGAGGCGCTGGCAAGGGTTACCAGACAGCCAAGGTTCATGAGCACGCTGCCGTCCCCGTCTAGGATAATCACCTTCCTATCCGGTCGGGCCAAGGCCAGCCCCAGAGCATAGGAAGCACCGTATCCCATCGACATCGCCACCGGAATGCTCAGGGGACCGGGCGATAGCGCTGCCCATTCCTGTCCGGCGCTCATGCCGCCAATCACGGGCTCGTCAGTGCACAACTCGAGTAAGGTTTTCAGGGCGTCAGTTTGACCTATCATTTCAACTCCTCCTCACGTTTCAGGCCACAAATCGATTCGCACTAGTAAGAACTGCGTCGCGCACGGTCAGACACACCCTCGGCCGGATGGCGCCGGGCTCAGCCGCCGAAGAACTTCCGCGGCAAGTCCACCAGACACGTATCGATGGATCGCTCGCTGACGCCAGCTTCCCTGAGCTTCGGCAGGAAATCGGTCATGATGTAGGTGTACGTCTGCGACTTCCGCGTCTGCATGGCCTGTGTCAGCACGGGGTGAACGCCGTACATCCGCAAGGCGATGTCCTGTGAGAGCACGACCTGAGAGGCATAGCCGGCGTCGATAGCGCTCCTGGCGATTCGCCGCCTGACCTCGTCCGGCACGATTCCTTCGATGCCGATTCTGTCGAGGCCGAGGTTGGCGCCCCGCCTGAGGATGTCGAAGTGGTAGTGGAGGTCGCTGTTGCCGCAGGAATGCCCCACGATCACCCGCGACAGGTCCACTCCCTCCTCCTCGAAGATATCGAGCTGCTCCTTGCCCAGGCAGCCCTCAGTGTGAGTAAGGATGGGCGCGCCCGTCCTCCTGTGGGCCCGGGCCGCCGCCCGCAGCGCTTTCACCTCGTGCCGCCCAATCTTCTCCAGGCCGGTGGCCACTTTGAGGGCGCCAGCTCTTACGCCGGTTCCACTCATGCCTTCGGTTAGCTCCCAGACCAATAGGTCGGCAATCTCGTCGACTTCTCGCGTTCGGAAATAGGACAGGAGGCCGGACCGCTCATTGTAGAGGCCTGTTGAGGCGATGATGTTCACGCCGCTTCTCCGGGAGGCCTCCGCCAGGAGAGACACATCGCGGCCGAGATCGATAGGGGTGGCGTCGACGATCGTTCTCACGCCGTACTCAAGCAGAGCCGCCAACTGGCTGGAGGCGGACTGCAATAGGCTCTCCCTGTCAAAGGAGTTCCGGGCATCCAGCGCCCACCCCGGATAGATGCTTATCAAGTGCTCGTGCAGTAAGACCCGTCCCAGCTGGCTGACTGGCACCGGACCGAGAACCGAGTTGACTGTCGTCATTCCGTGGTCCCTCCTGTTACACCATCGCTACCGCATTATAGCGCCTAATCCCCGTAAGCCACTGGTACCGAAAAGGCTTGTGTTATCTGCTTGCCGCGTGCCAGAGTCGCGGCACGGAGCAGCGACAACCGGCTCTGTTCCAGCATTATAGCATTTATGTCAAGCACCATTCTGAGCGGCTGCATCAACTGCGAGCGGCGACATTTCGCCACGGCAGGTGCCGGCAATTGTCTTTGTGTTTCCAACTCCCCATGCTATAATCGAGAAAAGAGGATCGCGAGCGTCAACTCCAGAAAGGAGAGGCGGAATGGACGAGAAAGGCAAGCCGATCAGCCCAACTGCTATCAAGGTACGGCCGATGTGTCGAGGCGATCTGGACGCCGTTCTCGACATCGACGCTCAGATCATCGGTAGGGAGCGGGCGACGAGCTGGAGCGAGAACGTGGTCGATTACCTGGCAGGCGGTCTTACCTCGGCGTGCCGGGTGGCCGAGCTGGAGGGTAAGGTGGTGGGATTCCTCATCGGCGACGTCAAGGGCTACGAGTACGGGCTGCCGAGGGGAGGCTGGATCGATATCATGGGCGTGTCGCCCCGACACCAGAGGCTTGGCACCGGGGCGCTGTTGCTCGCCGCCTTCCACGATCACTGCCGCAAAGCGGGAGTGGAGAAGATATACCTACTCGCCAGGCGAGGCGACGAGCGCATCGGATCCTTCCTCGGCGCCGTCGGCTTCGGCGAAAGCGACTACACGGTGCTGGAGAAGAACGTGGTCTAAGCAGCCATCGGCAGAAAGCCTTCAGCTATCAGCCTGATAATGGAAGGCCGGGTCCAGCCCGACAGCTATATCGCCCCCTGCTCCCTCAACGCCTGAATGTCGCCAGCGCCGTAGCCGAGACCGGCCAGAATGGCGTTGGTGTGCTCGCCCTGGGCCGGCGCAAAGCTGCGAATGGCGCCCGGCGTGTCCGACATCTTGATGGAAACGCCCACCTGCTTCACCTTGCCCAAGGTCGGATGGTCCAGCTCGGCGATCATGCCTCTCGCCTGCACATGCGGGTTCTGGACGACCTCGTCAATGGCGAGGACCGGAGCCACGCAGTTGTCAAACTGACGCAAGTGGGCAAACCAATCATCTCTCGTCCTCGTCTTGAAGGTCTCCCGAAAGAAGGTGCGCATCTCATCCTGCTTCTCGGGCTTGCCCTGAACCGGGACGAAATCTTCCCGACCGAGCGCTTTGCAGAGCTCGGCAAAAAGCCAGGGCTCTAACGAGCCAATCGAGAGGTATTTGCCGTCCTTGGTCTCGTAGACATCGTAACAGGCGAGCGCGCCGGATAGCGAGGTCTCGCCGCGAGTAGGCACCTTTCCCGTCAATAGGTACGAGCCGAAATCCCTGCTCATGAGGGACATGACGCAGTCGGTCAGCGACACGTCGATGTGCTGACCCGCTCCGGTCTGCTGTCGAGCGAGGAGGGCGGCTAAAATCCCCATCACGGCGTGCATTCCGCCTCCCCCGAAGTCGGCAACGTAGTTCTGGGGAACTACGGGCGGACCACCTTTGCGGCCGACCATGCTGAGGGCGCCGGCCACGCTGAGGTAGTTAAGATCGTGGCCAGCCAGCCTGTCATACGGTCCGGTTTGACCGAAGCCCGAGATCGAGCAGCACACGATCTTCGGGTTAATGTCTTTGAGCCTGGCGTAATCGACCGCCAGCCGGGCGCTCACGCCGGGGCGGAAACCGTCCACCACCACATCCGCCGTCTTCACTAGCTCGTAGAATATCATACGCGCTGCGTCGTTCTTGAGGTTGAGGGTGATGCTCCGCTTGTTGCGGCCGTGAGGGTCGAAGGCCCGGCCGCGCTCGTCGGCAGGCTTGCCGGTGGGCTTCTTCGCCGCGCGCCGGCCGCTGGCGGCTGGCTCCTGAATTCTAATGACGTCGGCGCCCAGGTCGCCAAGAAGCATGGTGCAGTAAGGTCCCGGCCCCTGCCATGAAAGATCCAGAACGCGAATACCCTCGAGGGCGAGTGTCATAAATCATCCTCCTAGCAAGATATGAGAGTCGCGTGGGTTGAACAGGCCCATATTAGCATCTATCCGCCTGTCAGTCAACTGAAGATGAGATGCAACGCCTCGGCGAAGACGAAGGCCATGCCCACGCAGGCGGGGATGGTGATGACCCAGGCGATGACGATGTTCCAGGCCACGCCCCAGCGGACCGCCGAAAAGCGCTTGGAAGCGCCCACACCCATTATGGTGGAGCTGATAACGTGGGTGGTGCTCAGGGGAAAGCCCAGACGAGAGGCGGATTCGATCACCATGCCGGCCGCGGTCTCAGCGGCAAACCCATGAATCGGACGCAACTGGACGATCTTCGTGCCCATCGTGCGAATGATCCGCCAGCCGCCCACGGCCGTGCCCAGTCCCATGGCGAGAGCGGAGAGAAAGATAACCCATAACGGCACGGCAAAATTGCCGTCGACTGCCTTCACAAACTCGGCGCTGACGAGAGCCATCGTGATAATGCCCATTGTCTTCTGGGCGTCATTGGTGCCATGGCTGAAAGCCATGAAAGCCGCCGAGCCGATCTGGAGATAGCGGAACAGATTGGCGACGGACGCCGGACTGGTTCTGTGAAACAGCCAGAGCAAAGCGGTCATCAGAGCGCCGGAGAAGATGAAGCCGACAAACGGCGACAGGACGAGGACGATAAAGATCTTCGTCACACCGCCCCAGTCGAGAGCGCCCACGCCAGCGGTAACCACGGCCGCGCCGATGAGGCCGCCGATGATGGCGTGGCTCGAGCTACTGGGAATGCCGTAATACCAGGTGATGAGGTTCCAGGCTATGGCTGCGAGGAGGGCGGCGATGACGGTAGCCTGCGTCACTGAGTTGGGGGCGACGATGCCCTTGCCGATGGCCTTGGCTACTGCCGTGCCGGTCACCGCGCCGACGACGTTCAGAACGGCCGACATGGCAATAGCTACCCGGGGCGATAGAACGCGGGTCGAGACCGAAGTGGCGATGGCGTTGGCCGTGTCGTGGAAGCCGTTGATGAAATCGAACACGAGGGCCAGAAGGACCACGACGACGACCAGTAGTATGAGGGGGTCAAGCATGCTTGAGTACTACGCCCTCCAGAACGTTGGCGATGTCCTCACCCCGGTCCGTAGCGCTTTCGAGCTGCTCGTAGATCTCCCGCCACTTGATGGCGTCCAGTACGCTTCCCCCGTTGGCGCAATTGTCGAATAGCTCCGCCAGCGCGCTCCTCATTATGTCATCCGCCTCGTTCTCCAGCCGGTTGATCTCGATGCAGTGCTCGAGAACTTGCATCAGCATCTTCTTGGTGCGCAGCATGGGTATCGCCTTGTTCACTTCCTCCGACACCCTGACGATTCGCAGAGCGAGCTCCCTGGCGGCCGGCGTCGTCTGACGGACCTTGTAAATCACCATGGTATCCGCTGCCGATTCGATGAAGTCGACCACGTCGTCGAGGGAGTGGGCCAGAAGGGCGATGTCCTCCCGATCGATGGGGGTGACGAAGGTCTTGTGGAGCTGGCCGAAGATCTTGTGGGTTATGCCGTCCCCTACGTGCTCCAGATCGGTAAGACGTTCGACCTTCTTCTCAACGTCTTCAAAATTGTCGATGAGGTCCACGAGGGCTAGCGAGGCTGCGAGGAGGTTCTTGCTTCCTTCCTCGAACATGTCGAAGAACTTCTCTTCTCTGGGGATGATTCTCAAGCGCAATTAGGCAGCTACCTCCGCAAGTCTAATTGCCGTAATCATACCATACCAGACCCCAACATCGCAAGGCTGTTAAATTGACACAATCTTGGCGGAAAGCTATGCTACCGGTATGACTTCCATGTGCATGTCCGGGCGAGTACCATCTCACTCTCAGCTGAGTTGCTGACAGGCCAGGAAGTAGAGTATCGGCCAGAGCTGACCGTTCTTCCTGAGAAGGACCGAAAGCTGATAGCTAGTCAGTCGTTCTCCCCATAGCCGGCGGGGTCCACCAGCGTGCCGAGCTTGGTGCCGATCCATTCGGCGATGGCCACGCGCTGGCCGTGAAAGGCGATGTTGCGGGGGATCTCGAGGGGGCTGAAAAAGCCTAGCTCGGCGGCATCATCTCCCGCCCGCAACTGTCCGCCGACCACCTCGGCGTGGAAGACGGCGAGATGGGACGGGTTGCGCGGATCGTCGCTGCCGTAGTATAGCCCGTACAGCTTGGACAGCCTCACCTCGAGACCGGTTTCTTCGAGGGCCTCTCGCACGGCGGTTTCGGCGGCCCATTCGTCGTACTCGACGAAGCCGGCTGGGAGCATCCACCAGCCGCCATAGGGGTCGTGGCCACGGCGAACGAGGAGGATCTTCTCCTCGACCTCGATGAGCACGGCGGCGCCGAAGGCTGGCCGGGCGAAATAGGTCCAGCCGCACTGCGGACACACCGGCCGCGGCCGGCCTCCCCGCTCGACCGGTTCCATCTTGGTCGTGCAGCGGCCGCAAAACTCGGGCTGCCCCGGGTCAGGATAATTCCTTGGCTCTACCACCTTCGCCTCCGCCACGCAATCGCTCCCCGAATTATATCCTCTCTTGTTGCTTTCTGCCAGTGGCATCGTCACCCTCCAACCGCCCCAATCGCCGGCAATTTGCATGCCTTGAGCGGCAATCGGCTCGCCATCCTTGTGTTTGGCACTCGAATCTATCGCGCCTTGGCCGACCGGCGGTCCATCAGACAAGCAGGCGCACTATCTCCCACTCCCTCTACGGGAGTATGGCGCACCCAGCAGGTAGGCCAGCATGATTGATTTTCCAGCAGGCTATGTTATAATAGGCCCGGGCTTCTTGTGTTGGTAGATTAGATTACCGCCGTGGACAGTCTGAACCGACAATTGGCGCGGTTCATATCTTGCAGAGCTGAATATGCCTCTAGGCACCACGGAAACGCTAGGCAGCGCGAGCTCACGCTCTTTGGCAGAGGAACTTAGGTCCATTCACGCGCAAATGGCATCGGCAACTGAAGAAGAGATCCTTGCGGCCCTGAATGCCCCAGATGGCTCGGTAACGGTCAGTACTGCAAGTGGCCATACATACGAAGGCACGTTTTCTACATCAGGGGACGAGATACGCTGCGAATCTGTGTCGATGCGAACTGCCTAGTGTCTGGCATAGCATCCCCTTACGTTTATTGCCACAAGCAACGATAAGAAAGGTTGTGTTGCAGGAAACTGTGCGGCTCTAATTTCATCTATGCCTCCCCCCATCACGTAAAACTTCCCCGTCGCCGGAGCCTCTGCTGCATCAGCCAAGAAAGCGTACTCTATCTCCATCCAGCTATCCCCCATACTACTATACTTCTCGAGTAAATGGGGCCAGGGCTGTCTCCAGCAGTGGAGCCGCCCCAGCGCGCGACGCTATCTTAACCGTTTGTCGACTGCTCTGCAAGAGTTATCAGCCAGTCAGGCTGTGCAATCACAACATGCGCGATTGGAGGCTAGAAACTAACACCAGCCCACGCCCGTCGGCGGATCGAAATACCATCTACGTCCCGTTTCTAGTATGTGGACAACAGCACAACCGAGTGCTATCATACGGGCGGGGTGGAGGGAAGAGGGATCATCGAGCGTTCGCTTCCCGAGGGCCTACCCGGCTCCAGATAGGCTGGGCGGGTCTCGGAACGAATCTGAAAGGATTTCCAAAGGGTGCCCCGCATCTTTGACAATATCGAGAGGCAACTCCTACCAGCCCTGCAACAGACGCTGGCGGTGGCCGACCGCGCCGATTTCTGCGTGGGGTACTTCAACCTGCGGGGGTGGAAGCAGCTCGATTCTTACGTGGAGCGATGGGCCGGCGGCGAGGGGCACTGCTGCCGTCTTCTCGTCGGGATGCAAAGACTGCCTGCGGAGGAGCTGCGCGAGGCGATGAGTTTGGGCAAGCGGGATGGCGGCATGGACCGCCAGATGGCCTTGCGCCTGCGAAAAAGACTGGCCGAGGAGTTTCGCGACCAACTGACCATCGGCGTTCCCACCAACGAGGACGAAGCCGCCCTGCGCCGCCTGGCCGCTCAGATCAGGGCCAGTAAGGTGGTCGTAAAGCTCCACCTGCGCCATACCCTCCACGCCAAGCTCTATCTCCTCTTTCGTCCCGATCCCATTAATCCGACTGTCGGCTACCTCGGCAGCAGCAACCTGACCTTCGCCGGTCTGTCGCACCAGGGCGAGCTAAACGTGGACGTGCTGGACCAGGATGCCGCTCACAAGCTGGCGGCCTGGTTCGAGGACCGGTGGAACGATAACTGGTGCCTTGACATCTCCGAGGAGTTGGCGACGATTGTCGAGGAGAGCTGGGCCCGGGAAGAGCCGATTCCGCCGTACCATATCTATGTCAAGATGGCCTATCATCTCTCGCAGGAGGCCCGCGCTGGACTGTCCGAGTTTCGCATCCCAAGGGACTTCGGACGGAGGCTGTTCGAGTTCCAGACGGCAGCGGTCAAGATCGCCGCTCACCACCTGAACAAGCGCGACGGCGTGCTCATCGGCGACGTGGTCGGCCTAGGCAAGACGCTCATGGCGACGGCCCTGGCCCGCATCTTCGAGGACGATTACGGCATGGAGACCCTGATCATCTGCCCCAAGAACCTGGTCAAGATGTGGGAGGACTACCGCGACCAGTATCGACTGCGGGCCAGGGTTCTGTCGGCGAGCCGGGTCACGAATGAGCTGCCGGATCTGCGTCGCTACCGCCTCGTGCTGATAGATGAGAGTCACAACCTGCGAAATCGCGAGGGAAAACGCTATCGCGCCATTCAGGAGTACATCCGGGAAAACGAGAGCAAGTGCATCCTCCTGTCGGCGACGCCGTACAACAAGACGTACCACGACCTCTCCAGTCAGTTGCTTCTCTTCGTGCCGGAAGATAAGGACCTGGGAATCCGACCGGAGCGCCTTCTCCGGGATTGGGGCGAGACGGAGTTCATTCGCCGCCACCAGTGCTCCGTCCGCTCGCTGGCGGCCTTCGAGAAGAGCGAACACGCCGACGATTGGCGCGATCTGATGCGCCTTTACCTCGTCCGGCGCACCCGTAGCTTCATCCAGGAGAACTACGCCCAGACGGACCGTGAAACGGGACGGAAGTTCCTCACCTTCGAGGACGGCACGCGGTCCTACTTCCCCGACCGGCTTCCGCGGACGGTCAAGTTCGAGATCGACGAGACAGATATGCATGACCAGTACGCCCGCCTTTTCGCCCCCGACGTGGTCGACGCCATCAACGCTTTGAGCCTGCCACGCTACGGCCTTGGCAACTACGTATCGCCTTCCTTTCGCCAGCCGCCCACTCCGGCGGAAGCCAGGATAATACAGGACCTGTCCCGCGCCGGCAGGCGCCTAATGGGCTTCTGCCGCACGGGGCTGTTCAAGCGGTTGGAGAGCAGCGGCAAGGTCTTCCTCCAGTCCGTCGAGCGCCACATTTTGCGCAACTACGTCTTCCTGCACGCCATCGAGGCGGGAAAGCCGCTGCCAATTGGCACCCAGGACTCTAGCCTGCTGGATAGCCGGTTCTTTGACGGCGACGCCGACACGGAAAGTCTTACCGCCAGCATGTTCGAGGATGACGACGACGGCGATGCAGTTGTACCAGCGCTGGCTTCGCCTCTGGGCTCGGAGGCCGAGTTCAGACGCCGCGCCGCGGAGGTCTACGGGGAGTATGCCTCGCAGCTCAGGAGCCGCTTCAAGTGGCTGCCGCCGACTCTTTTCGAGCGGTCGCTTCGAGACGACCTCCGGACCGACGCCGCCTCTCTCACTACGCTCCTGGGTAGATGCGGCGATTGGGACGCCGGGCGGGACGCCAAACTGGATGCCTTGTTCCACCTGATAACCGAGGTCCATCCTCGGGAGAAGATCATCGTCTTCACTCAGTTCGCCGACACGGTAGAGTACCTGGAAACGCAGCTTCGGGCGAGAGGAGTGGCCGGGCTAGCTGGCGTGACCGGTGGCTCCGCGGACCCCACAGCGCTGGCCTGGCGCTTCAGTCTGGAGAGCAACGGCAAACGGGATCAAGTCAGACCGGAGGACGAGCTGCGGGTCATTGTCGCCACGGACGTGCTCAGCGAGGGCCAGAACCTGCAAGACGCGGCGATCGTCGTGAACTACGACCTCCCCTGGGCCATCGTCCGCCTGATCCAGCGGGCGGGCCGCGTGGACCGCATCGGCCAGAGGGCGGAGAATATCCTGTGCTACTCGTTCCTGCCGGCGGACGGCGTGGAGCGGATCATCCGCCTGCGTTCGCGCGTGCGGCGGCGCTTGCAGGAGAACTCCGAGGTGGTCGGCACGGACGAGGCCTTCTTCGAGGACGACCGCGACGACCAGATAGTGCTCGACCTCTACAACGAGAAAGCGGGCATCCTCGACGGCGAGGACGACCGGGAGGTGGACCTGGCCTCCTACGCCTACCAGATATGGAAAAACGCCGTCGCCGCCGAGCCGAGGCTGCAGCGGATCGTGCCCCAGATGCCACCGGTGGTCTATTCCACCCGGCCCCACCGGGTTCGACCACGAGAGCCGGAGGGCGTGCTGGTCTACTTGCGCACCGCCGAGGGCAACGACGCGCTCGCCTGGATCGATAGGGAGGGGCGGAGCGTCACGGAGTCGCAGTTCACCATACTGAGAGCGGCAGAGTGCTCTCCCGATACCCCTGCCCTGCCGCGGATCGAGGAGCACCACGAGCTCGTCCGGAAGGGCGTCGAGTTGGTCGTGGAGGAGGAAAGGTCTGTCGGCGGCGCGTTGGGGCGCCCCTCGGGGGCGCGCTTTCGCACCTACGAGCGGCTGAAACGGTACGCCGAGAGCATTCGCGGAACCCTGTTCGAATCGCCGGAGCTGCTCAGGGCCATCGACGAGGTCTATCGCTATCCCCTACTACAGGCGGCCACCGACGTTCTCAACCGCCAACTGCGCAGCGGCATCGCCGACGAGACCCTGGCCGAGCTGGTGGTAGCGCTTCGCAGCGAAGACCGCCTCTGCTTCGTCCACGAGGAGGAGCAGGAGCAGGAGCCGCGCATCATCTGTTCGCTGGGGCTATCGGCCGCACCGGAGGGAGGATAAGGGATGATCGACGCCGCCCGCGTTCGTCGCTATCTGCGAGACTTCGATCTGAGGTCCCTCTTCGTCGAGGAACTGGGCTGGGACCACCACACGCAGCGGCTGGAGGTTCAGGTCGACGGAGAGAGCTTCACTTTGGCGGCCATCGCCCACAAGCGCGGCATGGTCGTCTTCCTCTGCTCTCCCGCGGCCGGCGGTCGGGTCCCCGATTACGGCGCGCGCCGCAAGATCGAGAGGTTGGTGGCCAGGTCGGTCCACGAGCATATCATCGTCTTCGCCGACCGGGAAAAGACGACGCAGGTGTGGCAGTGGGTCAAAGACGAGAAGCCCAAGCCCAAAGCCTGCCGGGAGCATACGTACCACGTCGACCAGGCCGGCGAGGCGCTGGTCCAGAAGCTGCGGGCCATCGCCTTTGGCTTCGAGGAAGAGGAGACCCTGACCATCGTCCACGTGGCCGGGCGCGCCCGCGCCGCCTTCGACGTAGAGCGCGTCACGAAGCGCTTCTACGACCGCTTCAAGGCCGAGCACGCCGCTTTTCTCCGGTTTCTGCGGGGCATCCCGGACGAGGAGATGCAGCGGTGGTACGCGTCGGTCATGCTCAACCGCCTCATGTTCATCTACTTCGTCCAGAAGAAGGGCTTCCTCGACGGCAACCCCGACTACCTGCGTGCGAAGCTGGGCGAAAGCAAGGGCAGGGGCGGAGACCTCTACTATTCCGGGTTTCTTTGCCCCCTCTTCTTCGAGGGCTTCGCCAAGAAGGAGGGCGAGCGCTCCGCGGCGATCAACCGCCTTCTGGGGAAGGTTCCCTACCTGAACGGCGGCCTCTTCCTCCGGCATCAGATCGAGGAGGCCCACGGCGCGACAATCGACATCCCCGACGCCGCCTTCGAGAAGCTGTTCGACTTCTTCGACGGGTACCAGTGGCACCTCGACGAGCGCCCGCTGCGAGCCGACAACGAGATCAATCCCGACGTTTTGGGCTACATCTTCGAGAAGTACATCAACCAGAAGCAGATGGGGGCCTACTATACCAAAGAGGACATCACCGAGTACATCGGCAAGAACACGGTCATCCCGTTTTTATTTGACGCCGCCCGCCAGAAGTGCCGGATCGCCTTCGAGGGAGATGGATCCGTCTGGCGACTGCTGCAAGGCGACCCCGACCGCTACTTCTATCCCGCGGTCAAGACGGGCGTCACTTCGCCGCTGCCGGCGGCGATCGCCGCCGGGTTGAACGACGTGTCCCGGCGCACCGACTGGAACAGACCCGCGCCCGAACCCTACGCGCTGCCGACCGAGATATGGCGGGAAGTGGTAGCCCGCCGCCAGCGCTACGAAGACGTCCGCGCTAAGCTGGCGAACGGGGAAATCCAATCTATCAACGACCTCATCACCTACAACCTCGACATCCGCCAGTTCGCCCAGGACGTGATCGAGAACTGCGATGGTCCGGAGCTTCTGCGGGCCTTCTACCAATCCATCGAAAAGGTCGCCGTCCTCGACCCCACCTGCGGCTCCGGGGCTTTCCTTTTCGCCGCCCTCAATATCCTCGAACCCCTCTACGAAGCCTGCCTCGATCGCATGGAATCCTTCCTCGCGGATCTCGAGCGCTCCGGCGAGGCGCATCATCCGTCGAAATATGCTGACTTTCGCCGGATACTCCAGCGGGTAGAGCAGCACCCCAACCGCCGCTACTTCATCCTCAAATCCATCATCGTCAACAACCTCTACGGCGTGGACATCATGGAGGAGGCCGTGGAGATCTGCAAGCTCCGCCTCTTCCTCAAGCTGGTGGCCCAGGTGGAGAATGTCGAACACATTGAGCCGTTGCCGGATATAGACTTCAATATTCGTTCTGGCAACACGCTAGTCGGCTTTGCCACTTATGATGAGGTTAAGAAGGCGGTACTGGGCGACCGGCAGGGCAAATTCGATCTGGACGACGACATGAAGGGCATCGACGAGAAGGCACTCGACGTCGACCGTCTGTTCGCGCTGTTCCGGCAGCAGCAGACCGAAATCGGCGGCGAGGTGACCGCTGCTGACAAGCAGAATCTTCGCACCCGCTTAAAGGCGCTGGAAGACGAGTTGAACCGCTATCTTGCCAAAGAATATGGCATACCGGTCAGCGTAAAGGGCACCTCAACTATCTACGAGAGATGGCTCTCCTCTCATCGTCCGTTTCACTGGTTTGTGGAGTTCCACCGCATCATGCAGGGGGGCGGTTTTGATGTGGTGGTCGGGAATCCGCCTTACCTTGAATTTGCTAAGGTGAGTAGACAGTACAAGCTCCTAGATAACTTCGCGCCGTTTTCCACCAACCTCTATTCAGCGTGTGCTTATCGCGCCAATGAAATCAAGCAGAATGGTGGTTACACTTCATTCATCGTTCCCGTCTCGTTGCCCAGCACAGATCGAATGGAGCCACTAAGAAGATTACTGGCGACAAGTCACAACACCTACCACGTTAGCTTCAGCACGCGGCCAGATAAGCTTTTTGATGGCGCTGAACAGCGTCTTACTATCTTTGTTCAAGCGCCTTCCAGAAATCCCACCAGCTTTTCTGGTGGATATCTAAAATGGTCTAAGGCAGAGCGCCCGCATCTGTTCGGTTGCGTTGAATATGTTCGAGTGAATCCACTTGCGCAAAGAAGATCTATTTGGCCTAAAGTTCATGGCGCAGTCGAGCGCTCCATCCTCACAAAGATGTTATCCATGCCACCGCTAGCTGAATCCCACATTCTTGGGCAGGGCTTATCTCTATACTACAAGAATACGGGGATCAGATACTTTAACACTGTGACACTAAGAGCTCCTCGTTGTTGGATAAACGGTGAGTCGACATCCAGTTCGCGCGAGACGGTGCTACACGTACGACCAGATTACATACATGAAGTCCATGCGCTCCTGCTAAGCACTACATTCTTCCTATACTATCAGGCCGTATCCAACTGCAGAGATCTGAATCCTTCTGATATCCTGCTCGCTCCTGCGCCCGATTTATCGGCGGCGTCCACTGCGCTTAAAAAATTAAGCCAGGCAATCGAGAAAGACTATGTCCAAAAAGGGAAGGTACTTAGGATGCACAACAAGCTGACAGGAATTGTGGAGTTGGAATCTCTAACGCCTGCCAGGTCCAAACCTCTCTTGAATCTAATCGATTGCGCCTTGGCGCCGTGCTACGGCTTCACGGACGAGGAGTTGGACTTCATCATCAACTACGACGTCAAGTATCGGATGGGGCGGGAGAGTCAGGAGGGGGAGGAGTGAGATGGACTGGGTTCTTCATCGAGATAAAGTACCTTGAGAGGATAGCCGGATTAGGGTAGAATATGCCAAGAAACTAACCCGGGAGAATGAAAATGGAGCGGGAAAGCAATATTGCACCACCCAGACGTTCAACCAAACTGCCGAGGCTTGTGCTTCCACCCTATAGACCACCAACCCCTGAAGATCTGGAAAGACGGCGGAGGCTAGGGGAAAAAGCCGACCGAATCCGTAAGAAGATCGGGCCACTTGGCTTTTCCTTGAGCGACCTTATCCGTGAAGATCGAGAAAGCCGCTAGATGGAAGTTCCCCGCTTTGTCATTGATGCCTCTGTGGCCATCAAATGGTACCTGAGTGACGAACAGCACATTGAAACGGCTAGGCAAGTCCGGCTGGACTTTGAGCAAGGCTTAGTAAGGCTGTTTGCTCCTGCCCAACTCCATCACGAAGTAGCCAGTGCTGTACTTAAGGCCACCCGCAACACTGGGCGCCCCAAGCGACTGTCACCCGCTGAAGGGCAGCAAATTGTAGAGGACTTCTTAGGTTGGGATGTGGAGTTGATTGACCACGGAATACTAATTCCTTCTGCCTACCGAATAGCTGGCCGCTATGGTTGTTCCTACTATGACGGACTCTTTCTGGCAACCGCTGAGATGACCAACAGCCCCTTTGTGTTCGCTGATGGGAAGCTCAGACGGGCGCTGGGAAACCGTTTTCCTTTGGCAATGTGGATTGAAGACTATCAACACGCTTGACGACAAGTACACTCGGGCGAAAGATGTATTAGAAGGAAACGAATCGTCGACCAGATGGATCACGTGCTAGCGTGGCGCTGGGGCTTCACGGACAAGGAGTTGGACTTCATCATCAACTACGACATCAAGTATCGGATGGGGCGGGAGAGTTCGGAGGGGGAGGAATGAGCGAGTTGGAGTGGGTCCTTCATCAGGATGAGGGGCAGTTCTTTGACCGGAAGAGCTGCTACGACCGCTCGGCGGGTAAGGTGAAACGGCGGCCGGTACGCGATGTTGCCCGCGACGTAGCGGAAACGCTGGTGGCGATGGCCAACGCCGACGGCGGGACGGTAGCGCTGGGGCTGGAAGACGATACCGTGGTCAGCGGCGTCGACTATCCTGAGGATCGGATGGAAGTGCTTCGCCGCGCTCCCCGAACCCACGCCCTTCCGCCACTGAACGCCCGCATCAGGCCGGGCGAACTTAACGGCCAACAGGTCCTTCTCTTCGAAGTCGATTGGAGCTCCGAGGTTCACCAGTTGACCGATGGGCGCTATCTGCTCCGCATTGGTGACCAAAACATGCCCTTTCCCGCCAGCGACATCGAAGGAATGAAGGAGGGCCGGCGGCGACGGGCTACGGAAGCGCGATTTGTTGCCGAGGCATCGCTGGCCGACCTCGACCTGAGCCTGGTCCAGGAGCTAGGAGCGCGAGCACGGCTGGCGGGCACTCCCGACGAGATTCTGATGCGTTATCGGGTGGCCGAGCGGAGAAGCGGGAAGCTAGTGCTATCTCTTGCCGCCTTGCTGCTTTTCGGGAAAGATCCCTACGTTTGGCATCCCCGTTGCGGAATCGACTTCGTGAAATATGAAGGCACGGAGCAGCGCGTGGGGGCGGCGCTAAATATCGTCAAGAGAGAGCGATTGGGAGGGCAGCTAGTACAACTGATCGACGTTGCGTACCGTGCCGTTCAGCCGCACGTGCGTGAGCGTCAGCAGTTGGTGGACCTTTTCTTCGAAGAGCGGCTGGAATATCCAACCTCGGCATGGCAAGAGGCCATCGTCAATGCAGTTGCCCACCGCGATTACCGGTACGAGGGACTGGAGATCGAGGTGTGGATGTTCGACGACCGGCTTGAGGTGCGAAGCCCTGGCGAGTTAGTGGAACCCGTCACTATCGAACGCTTGCGAAGGCGAGAGCGCGTTCACGCCTCGCGCAACCCCCGCATCGTGCGGGTTCTTACCGACTTCGGCTTTATGCGTGAACAGGGCGAGGGAATCCCCCGCATGTTCGAGGCGATGGAGCGCCAGGGCTTGTATCCCCCTGATCTTCGGCTCGATGCCGACGTGATCTTTACGGTCTCCCTGAGGAATACGCCTGTCTACAGCATGGATACCCTTCGCTGGCTGGGTCAGTTCGAACGGTTGGGACTCAATGGTAACCAGAAGCGGCTGCTGGCATACGCGAGGGAACACGATCATACTTTCACCAGTCGCGCCTACCAGAGCTTGGTACACGTTGATCTCTACACGGCGTCGCGGGACATCAAAGGTCTCATCTGTAAAGGCACCGTTCAACTGTCTCGCAGAGGCGGGCGGGTTTATGAGCTGCTATCTGCTGCTGCACAATCGACGGTCGAGAAACCAGCAGATTACGTGGCCTTGGAGCCCGTTTTAGCGTCCAAGGGCTACGTCAAGAACGAAGATATACGGGAAGTGCTTGGAGTATCTCGTCGGCAAGCAGCTCGAGTCGCGGAACGTCTTGTGGCACTGGGCTGGCTCAGACCGGAAGGCCGGCAGCGGGGATGGCGTTATGTTCGTAACCGATAGAGCAGGGAACCGGACGAGCATAATTATGGGCCATTCTAAAAAGTTATGAACCTGTCTCACGGGACGATGGCTCATTATTAGAGTGGCACATTTACCACTTGGTGGCAGTGATATGAAGCGGCGGACACGGCAGCACCTGCGACAAAACTTGCGCGTGGATCGAGGAGGCAGGCTGGTGCCCTGTAGAAGGATGAACGTAGGAGCGACCAGCCCGTCACCGATAGCATTCGTAATCGATCTCACGAATTATCGAGCAACGTCGAGCGGTTACCTTGCACTCTAATTTTGGCGTGGCTAGTTTTAGAGTGCTCAATAACATATACTACGTATTAGTAGTGCTGCTGAGGCAACGGCGGCCACAGGCTCGGAACCGAGAAACGTAGCGCTTGGTCTCGCGAGGAAAACTGATGAAATCTTATGGGGCGATAGAGGGTAGGGTCCAAACCATCACCAATCGGGGTGGTCTCCGTTTCGATCTCTGTGATACGCTGCACAATAACGCGGTCGCCTGCTATGTGGAGGAGGGGAAGGAGGCCCTGCTGCGAGAGATCTGGGGTAAGAGCGTCGTTGTGGAGGGCGAGATCAGCAGAGACCGTTGCTCTGGTCTCCGGATATTCTTGCTATTGGGAGGATAGTCGATGAACTTCCGGAACGAAGAGAGGCGATATGAGGCGATAAAGTGGGACGTCTTCTCTGCCAAAGCCTGTCAGCCAGGGAGATACAACGGTATTCCACGCTCTTTCTGCCTCGCAGACGGCTGTTCGGCAGAAAATCTGCACGAATCGCTTCGGGACGATGCCCTTGAATATTTTGAGAAGCGCGGAATTCCATGGCACGATGGGCTTAAGGACGAGCAAGACAGGCCGATGCCGAGTAATCACTTGTGCTGTTCACAAAGCTTCTGCGTCAACAGTCTCTGGCCAATGGTGCACGACCCGGATTTGCTGGGCAATGTTTTCAGGCCGTTCTTGCCGCAGTTGGGAAAGCCGTTGCCATTCTCCACGGACGATCCCCTACCGGACAGCAGTCGGCCGTTCCTGACTTTCGAATGGATAGGGACGGAAAAGTACTTGAACGAACACAGTTGGGGAACGCGAGGGGCCAACTGCACGAGCACAGATTTCGCTTTTCGCTTTCGGCGCTACGATGGACGTATTCAGTTGGTACTAGGCGAATGGAAGTACACGGAGGAGTACGCTAAAGCACCGCGTTTGGCGAGCAAGACGCTAACGACTCAGAAGAGCATCTACCTTGAGCCATTCGAATGCTGGAAAGCGTCCGGGGCGGATTTGCCGACATACGATGGTCTCTTCGTCGAGCCATTCTACCAGTTGATGCGGCAAACGCTGCTGGCCCAGGCGATGGAACGCGCCCGCGAGCGTGGGAACGGCGAGATGCAGGCTGATATAGTTAGTTTGGTTCACGTATCCCCCGCCGCCAATCGCGGGCTTGCCGAGAACTTTAAAGCCGCCCCCGAACTGGCCAGATTCGGCAAAACGGTGGGAGACGCATGGAAGCAGGTTGCCCCAAAGAATAGGTTTCTTCCCGTGTCCACGGAGAGCCTGTTGACGATCATCGATCAGGTGGCGCCAGAGCGCCTGCAATCGTGGCGCGAGTGGCTGCTGAAGCGACATGGATGGTGGGGAACGGGCATCGCAGACAAACCGGCGCCGTAGGCCATATCCGTGGGGCTCGAGATTCTCTGCTTCCGAATCACGAACAGAGGATTTAGGCGGTCGAACCTTATCAGGCAGGCTGCTGAGTACACATTCAAGCGATTTACGGCGTGACGATGGTATTGGCCTGGACGAAGTAATGCTGCTTCAGCCGGGATCAGAGGGGACATCCATCCAACCGGGCAGCGTGTTCGAAGTGACCAAGGCGTTGCTCGAGGGAGGCTCATCCCTCGCGGAGGCGGTTATTCCCCAGACGCGACCGGCCGGGGCCGAGCAATTGAGCCTTTTCGGGAGCTGAGTGTTTGATCTCACAGGTTGTCAGTTGATGGACATCATCCCCCTGAATCGCGACGATCCCCGCTTTCCGCCCGCTCTGATCTATTATCTGGGCCGGGAGGCGCCGGCGTCCCTGGCCACGCTGGGCAATCTGGACATCTTGAAGCGGGAATCGCTCGGCCTTTTCTGCTCGGTGAAGTGTCCTGGCGCCATGATCCTCCAGGCCTATGACTTTGCCCAGTCCTTCCGTTGGAAGGATAGATGGGCCGAGACGGCGGTGGTCGGCGGCTTCCACTCGCCGATGGAGAAGGAGTGTCTGCGCATTCTCCTGCAGGGCAAGCAGCCCATAATCGTGTGCCCGGCCCGCAGCGTCGAGGGAATGCGGCTGTCCAAGGATTTGAAGAAAGCGCTGGAGGAGGGACGCTTGCTGGTCCTCTCCCCCTTCGACGGGACGCAGCAGCGGGCCACGGTGGAGACGGCCTTGCTCCGCAACCGGATGGTCGCCGCTCTGGCCGAGCGCGTCTTCTTCGCCTACGCCGAGCCGCAGGGCAAGACCGAGCAGTTCTGTCGCGAGGTTCTGGCCTGGGGCAAGCCCGTGTATACCCTCGAAGGCGACGCCAACACCAACCTCCTCGCTCTCGGCGCCAGGCCAGTCGGGCCGAAGGGTCTAGACATTTGACTAGACACGTGGTACAATGTCGGAGAGGAGGAAGTCATCATGATCATGGCTTTTGGCGACACCCGCGACCGCTTGCTGAGCATGCGCAAGCTGCGCGAGAACCTGCGTCTCTCGCGCGAGCGAATGGCCAGGATGCTGGACGTTAGCGCCAAGACGATCGAGCGGTGGGAGGAACGGGATTCACTCCCGACCAGTCGAACCCACCTCCAGCGGCTGTCTATGATTCAAGAGATAGTGAAGCTGGGCCTCGCCGTTTACTCTCCGGAGGGGTTTCGCCAGTTCCTGACGACGCCTCTGGCCGTTTTTGACGCCCACACCGCTCTCCAACTGGTCGAGTTGGGCCAGGCTGATAGAGTGCTGGCTGCCCTCGCCGCCGACTACGAAGGTCTCGGCCATTGAGCCTCGATACCTTTCTCCGGCCCTGGTCCGGACCAGCCTTCCGCCACATACCCGACGGCTCCCAGTTCGATGTTCTCGACTTTCGCTTTGCCCCGCTCTCCTCAGAAAACCGCTGGAACTACCAGGGCGATGCCACTTTGTATCTTGCCTGCGACGCCGGCGTGGCCCTCGCCGAGTTTGCCCGCCATTTGAAAGTAGATCGTCCACCGGACGCGATCTCCCATGTGGTTGCCCGCCGGTTATTTCTCTTGCAGGTGACCGTCAACCACGCTCTTGATCTGCGGGATGCGGAACTATGTCGTGCTCTCTCGCTTGCGGGCGCTCCACAGTGCTTCCTCGACAAGAGCGTTTCCCGGGCGGTGGCGCAGTTCCTTCGCCGGGCCACCCAGGCCCAGTCGCTGTTCGTTCCCTCCATGGCCTTGCTCGACCAGCCTGATCGGTGGATTCTAGTCCTATTCTTGGAGAAGCTGCCCAACGACATATCTCAGTTCCTAAGTGAAGTAAGATTCGCCGGCATGTTTAGTGTTTCTAACTGATCAACTATTGTTAAGGCGCGTCTTTTCAAATGGTACAGGTTTAGCAAATAGCGTTTTGCCATAGGGTGAGAACCCGCGTGGGAATTCTCAGCATCTCTCCACTCTCTTAATATGTTCTTCACAATCCGGTGCTACACTTCAAGATGTAAGGAATCGAGAGAGACTGACGGAAGATAGTGAATTTGGCGCAGAGACCCGGAGTAGTGGTATATTCTCTGCGTAGAGAGATGCAGAAACCAGGGGGGTAGGTGACAGAATTGAACGAAGAACAGTTGTTTGCCGACCGGCCGGCGAAAAAAGGCATCGTCCGTCGCGCCTCAAAGCTGGCTGTCGTGGGGCTGCTATTGGTGGGCATGGCCGGAGGGGGAGCCGCCGGCAGCGCTGCCACTCTACACTGGATGGGGCAACAGCCACCAGTGGTCCAGCAGATCAGGTCGGGGGTGCCGGTTTCAGTAGGCGAGGCGGCCAAGCCAGCCGCGCAGACGACCATTGGCGCCGTATACCGCGCGGTGAGTCCGGCCGTGGTGAGCGTGAGCGCCGGTGGCCGTTCGTCACGCGGAATCGTCCCCGATTCGGAGGCGGGGGGCACAGGCTTCGTCGTGGACGAGCAGGGCTACATCCTGACGAACAACCACGTGGTCCAGGGCGCCCAGCGGATCACGATCGTCCTGGTCGACGGCACCAAGGTCGACGGTAAGGTCGTAGGCACCGATCCCACCAGCGACATAGCGTTGATAAAGGCCGATGTCCCGAAGGACAAGCTGGTGGTGGCCGCTCTGGGCGATTCTGACAAGGTCGAGCCCGGCGAAACCGCCATCGCCATCGGCAGCCCCTTCGGACTAGACCACACCTTGACGGCTGGCATTATCAGCGCGGTGGATCGGGAGTTTGGCATGGCCAGCGGCAGGCCGATGCGGGGTTTGATCCAGACCGATGCGCCCATCAATCCGGGCAACTCTGGCGGTCCCCTTTTCAACGTCGACGGCGAGGTAATAGGAATTACGACGTCCATCGAGAGCCCGGTAAGAGGCTCGGTGGGAATCGGCTTCGCCATTCCCATCAACAAGGCCAAACGGCTTCTGCCTAGCCTGCAAAAGGGTCAGAAAGTCGACCACCCCTATTTGGGCATCGCCGGCGTCGCCATTACGGAGGACCTGGCCACATCGCAGAAGCTGCCGGTGAAGAGTGGCGTATTGGTTGCCGAGGTGGTGACCGATGGCCCTTCCGCTAAGGCGGGTTTGAAGGGCGGTGACAAGAGCGAAACCGACGTGCCAACCGGCGGCGATATCATCACCGCGGTGGACAACAAGACGGTCAAGACCGTTCCCGAGCTCTCTTCTTATCTCGACACTAAGAAAGTAGGAGATGAGGTAACCCTGTCGGTGATCAGGGACGGCAAGACCATGAAGATTGATGTTACCCTTGGCGCCTGGCCCACCTCAGACCAAGGCTAGATGCGGGGGTCAGGGGTCGGGGGCCAGGGGTCAGGGGGCAGGGGCCGGAGAACAGGGAACGGAGGACGGAGCCCAAGGGCGTGGGGACCGACCCCTGACCCCCAACGGAGGACGATAGTGGAAGTTGGCTTTATTGGTCTCGGGCGCATGGGATGCGAAATGGTGCAGCGGCTCCTCGCGGCGGGCCTTACGGTCTTCGCCTACGACCTCCAGGCGCAAGCCGTCGAGGAGGCTGTCCGGCGAGGGGCGCGAGGAACTGGCTCCCCGGCCGAGCTGGTAGGAGCCATGGCCGCCCCGCGCGTCGTGTGGGTAATGGTTCCGGCCGGAGCAGCCGTATCGTCGACGATTTGGGGAGACCACGGACTGGCGGCGGCGATGGAGCCAGGGGACACCGTGGTCGATGGCGGCAACTCCCACTACCGGGATTCCCTGAGCCACGGCGAGAAGCTGGCCGAACGCGGCATCAGCTTTCTGGACGTAGGGTCCAGCGGCGGGCTGGAGGGCGCCCGGCATGGCCTGTCACTGACGATTGGGGGAGACAGAAGCGCCTTCGAGAGGTGCCGTCCCATCTGGGCCGCGCTCGCCGCTCCGGACGGCTATAGCTACCTCGGACCGAGCGGCAGCGGACATTTCGCCAAGATGGTGCACAATGCCATCGAGTACGGCGTGCTCCAGGTCCTGGGCGAGGGCCTCTGGCTGCTGGAGAAATCGGAGCTCGCCGTTGACCTGGGCGCTGCCATCCGGGCCTGGAACCACGGCAGCATCATCCAATCGCGCTTATTGGAAATGTGCGGCCGGGTTCTGGCCGATCGAGCGGAGTTCGACCCCATTGCCCCCGAGATCGGGGGCGGCAGCACCGGCCAATGGGCCATCGACGAGGCGCATCGCCTTGGCGTCCCTATCCCCCTCATCACCCTCTCCTTCGTCGAGCGACTGGCCTCGAGACAGCGAGAATCCTTCTCTGCCAAAGTGGTGGCAGCCCTGCGCCAGGAATTCGGCGGCCACGAGGTCAAGCGCAGGTAGGTCTTGATGATCGGTCGGCTCCGGCTTATTGCTGGCGAGGCTAGACGCGCTCCAACCGGGCGAGGCTGAGGAGGAGACGCTTCTGGCCGGCCGGCCCCTTGAAGATCACGGTAACCTCGGCGTCGCCCTGTCTGGGGATGCAGTTTATCACGATTCCCTCGCCGAATTGGCTGTGTCGCACCCGATCGCCACTCTTGAACTGAGGGTGGAGGGTAGAGGGTGGAGGGTGGAGGGGAGCCCCTCCACCCTCCACCCTCCACCCTCC
>JACPQF010000066.1 GCA_016190625.1 Chloroflexota bacterium
ATGGAGGCCGCGACCTCCATCGAGAAAGCCATCGTCGTGAGGCGAACGGGCACGGCCGTAAACATGAAGCCAGGACGGGACTTCTGGCTTCACGACCTCCTTCCCGGGGCCTCGACTCAGGTGGAGCCAGAACACATGGACTCCAACGATCCTCTCTACGTGCTCTACACGTCCGGCACTACGGGGAAGCCCAAAGGCATCGTCCACGGCACCGGCGGCTACTTGACCTGGAACCACTCGGTGTACAAGTGGGTATTCGACATCAAGGAGGAGTCGGTCTACTGGTGCACGGCCGACGTGGGCTGGGTGACGGGGCATAGCTCCATCGTCTACGCTCCTCTCGCCCATGGCGCCGCCATCGTGCTCTACGAAGGCTCCCCCGACTATCCGGCCCTCGACCGCTGGTGGGACATTATCGAGAAATACGGGGTAACCGTTCTCTATACCTCGCCGACCGCCATACGCATGTTCATGCAGCACGGCGAGGACTGGCTGAAGAAGCACGACCTGAGCAGCCTGGAGCTGTTGGGCAGCGTGGGCGAGACAATCAACCCCGAGGCCTGGCTCTGGTATTACAAGAACATCGGCAACGAGCGCTGCCCCATCGTCGACACCTGGTGGCAGACGGAGACCGGCGGCATCATGGTCTCCGCCACGCCGGGAATCGAGATGATCCCCCTCAAGCCCGGTTCTGCCGGCCTGCCCGTGCCCGGCGTCGATATCGCCGTGGTCAATGAGAAAGGGAAGCCGGTCAAGCCGAACGAAAGGGGCTTCGTGGTGATTCGCAAGCCCTGGCCCGGGATGTTGGTGAACGTGTACGGCGACCCCGAACGATTCAAGCAGACTTACTGGCAGCGCTTTCCGGGCAACTACTACACCGGCGACTACGCCATTCGCGACCGGGACGGCTACTTCTGGTTTCTCGGCCGGGCGGACGAGGTTCTGAAGATATCGGGGCACCGCATCGGCACGTTGGAACTAGAAAGCGCGGCAATAACCCACCACGCGGTTGCCGAGGCGGCGGCGGCGGGCCGCCCCGATCCCATAAGGGGCGACGCCATCGTCATCTTCGCCATCTTGAAGGACGGGTTCGCGCCGTCAGCCGAGATCAAGAACGGCATCAAGGATTGCATCCGCCGGGAGGTGGGGCCGGTGGCCACGCCCGACGAAGTCTTCCTCGTCTCCAAGCTTCCCAAGACGCGCAGCGGCAAGATCATGCGCCGGGTCCTCCGGGCCGTGGCCTCCGGCCTCACCATCGGCGACGTCACCACGCTAGAGGACGAGGGCGCCATCGACGAGGTCAACCGGGCCTACGATGAGCTAAAGAACGAGTTGTGAAAGCGATAAGCCTTCAGCGGTCAGCTATCAGCCATCAGCTTTGTTGGCAGCTCACGACCTTTGTGCGGCGGACGTAGGGGCGAACAGCCATTCGCCCGATGCGAATCGATTCGTTCGCACATTCCGGAAACGCGAGCAGCTTCAAACTGGAGGGCGAGGCTTATGAACTTCAACTAAGCAGTTGGGTATGTCTGTAGGGGCGGCGCCCCCGTGCCCGCCCCGTCCCCCGTGGCCGCCACGGAGGGCCGGCCACTACCATCGAATACTACCCGGTTTATTAGATGAAGTTCATTAGCCGGCAATGCCCGATGAGCGTGGTAGCTCGACTAATGCAACCGGCTATCCTTCTCAGAAGGACGCCCTCCATACACGCCGATCGCCCGCAATGCGAGAAGACGAACCGCGTGCCTCCGTCGCGGCGTTGCGAAGGTGAGCACTTGACTGTATAATTGCGCCAGATGAAGGATGCCCGCTCTTCGATGGACGATGAATCATGGCTCTAGGACTCCGGAGCGGCTGGATCCGCCGAAAGTTCGGCACCATCGCGGTCCTACTCCTTGTACCCGCCCTGTTTCTGCTTCCGGGGAATCAGAACGGTAGAGCCAGCTCGCCAACCTTGGCCTCCTCCGGCCCGAGCCAGTTATCGATCTTCCGGCTCTACTTTGTTGACGACGCGGATCTGCGACAGGCTCTTGGACCGCCAAATGCCTTCGACGTGCTGGGCGTAGACTTGAACGGGCGGTTTGCCGTCCTGCTGATAACTGATGACGATGCCGAGAGCCTACGCGCTGGGAGCTATCGCGTCGAGCTGGACGAGCGAAGCGCGGGCCAGAGTCTCCTCTCCTGGTCGGCCGAGTATTACACGTATGACCGCATGCTGGCGGAACTGACTCAGCTCACGGCGAACTATCCTTCTATCGCTCGCCTGTACGACCTCGGCCCGACCTGGAAGACGACAAAGGGAGAGGCCGGCCGGAGGGTCTGGGCGCTTCGCATCAGGCGCGGGGATAACCCCAAGCCTCAGATTCTCTTCGACGCCGACCAGCATGCTCGCGAGATCGTCACCCCCGAGATCGCCATGCGCCTGGCGAAGCATCTTCTGGAAAACTACGGCAGAGATGCCGAGGCCACCTATCTGGTCGACAACCGCGACGTCTGGATCGTGCCCATGGTCAACCCCGACGGCCACGTCCTGGTCGAAGGCGGCGTAAGCTTGAAGCGGAAGAACGACGACACCGATAACGGAGGCTGTGGCGAGCCGTACTGGGGTGTGGACATCAACCGGAACTTCCCTTACAGGTGGAGCTCCCCAGGCGCCGATTCATATCCCTGTGGGGAGACCTACTACGGACCTTCCGCCGGCTCGGAGCCGGAAACGCAGGCGCTAATGCGTTTGATTGACGACAACTCCTTCATGTTCCTCATGGACTATCACAGCTTCGGCAACCTCGTACTCTGGCCCTGGGGCTACACAGACAGCGGGACGGACCTCGACCCGAGACTGGCGGCCACCGGCGCCAAGCTGGCTCAGCTCACTGCCCGCTCCGGCGGTACGTCCTACAGCCCGATTCAGGGCTCACAGCTCTATCTGACCTCCGGCAATCTGCTGGACTGGGCCTACGCCAGCAAGAGCGTTCTCGCCTATACCACCGAAATCGGCTCCTCCGGCGACTGGTTCGATCCGCCCTATGCCCGGGTGGACGCCTTCTGGGCCGAGAACAAGCCCCCTGCTCTCTATCTGCTGAACATAGCCGACGACCCCGACCGGGTCTACGGACCGGAGACGAGAGATGCCAGGGCGTTCGCCGGTTCGGTCGCCCCAACCGGCACGATCGCCATCACAGCCACGATCTCCGACCTCGGCAACGGTGGGCAGAACATCGTCGCTGCCGAGCTCTTTGTCGATACCGCTGGCGCCAACGGGGGCATCGCCATGACTCCGGTCGATGGCACCTTTGACTCTCCTTCAGAGGTCGTTCAAGTCACCCTCTCCGCCGCGGCTATCGGCGTTGGCCGGCGCACTCTTCTCGTTCGCGGCCAGGACGCCGCCGGCAACTGGGGCAGCCTGAGCATGACCTTTGTTCGAGTTGAGGGAGCTTCGGCGGCGTTCTTTCCGTTGGTATCGAAGGGTAGCGGAGGATCGCGGTGAGGGAGGAACGCGGTCCGCACCGCAGATTTCACGGATTCTTGGATTTCGCAGATCATTCTGATCGTGGTCGGTGCCCTCAGTGTCCCCAGCGGTGAGTCCCTACTCTATGTCGGCCAGCAGCACGCGATACCAGATGGAGCCGAAGTGGCGCTTGCCGTGGAGGAGCAAGCAGGGCTCGCCGGTGGCCGAGATGTTGCCATGGTTGACGAGGATGAAGGCGCGCAGCGCCTCGGGTTTGTCCGCGATGGACTCCAGATGCCGCACCTCGCCGTCGGTCCCGGGGCGGCGAAGCACGTCGGCCAAGGTGGCATCGACGGTAGCGGTGAAGCATAACTCCGGATGGGGAGTCGCCAGGTCGTAGACCAGACCGAGGCAGGTGAAGCGGCGGCGGGCGACTCGAAGGCCGGTCTCCTCCCGCACCTCTCTCTGGATGGCTTTGGCCGGGTCGGACCATCCTTCCGCAGAGGGACCGTCCTTGTACCGCTCGCAGAAGCCGCCGATCACGTGGTAGCGGCCGGCATACACGTCCGTGCTCTGCCGGCGTTCCACCAGTATCTGTCCGTCAGATGTCGTCAGGGCAGCGCAGACGGCCAGCGGGTTGGCCAGGTGGTCACGGGAGAGAGTTTGGTGAAAACCGGGCTGCCGCGTCGCCACATACTCCTTGTAGCCCGTATCTCCCAGATAGAGCCTCAGCCGGTTTCGCTCAAGGGCATAGCGCTCTAACCTGAAGAGCTTGCCATCGTAGAGCGGTACCCCGTCGCCGCGCGCCCGGTGTAGACTCTCCTGCCATATCGTCTCGACATACTGTCGCCCAACCCCGTCCCACGGCATGCTCCGGCCGGGTTGATATACGACTTCTATCTTCAATTTACTGTCGCTGCCATCGACAAGAATCTCAAATTCAATCAACGTTTAGCTCCCATGGTAGCGGTCAGCGGTCAGCCATCAGCTCTTCATATGAAGACGGCCAGACCGGATGAAGCTGGCTGGCTATTAGGTGCCAGGCTCGAGCTAATGGCCCAGTTCCGGCATGCCGACTGCTGAAAGCTGATAGCTGACCGCTGAAAGCTGGCCGCTCATGTGACCTAAGTCACTGCGCTCTCTCCTGTATGCAGGATATGCTTAGAACTGGAGAAAGTCAATCGTTTTGGTCGCCAGCAAGGGGGATAGCCCCGAAATGCTGGGCAGTAATTTAAGGAGGTCTTCAGGAATTATGGAAACGACAACCAACTCGGCGACGGGAACCCTCCGGCAGGACCACATCGCGGTGCTAGCGGAGCTCGGCCGGCTGTCGGATGCCGGGCGCCAATTGACCAGCCAGTCCGAGGCTGAGGCAGGCGAAGCCAGGCGAGTTATCGGCGAAGTAGCCGATTTTCTGGCGAAGGAGCTGGAGATTCACCTGCAGAAGGAAGAAGAAGCTCTGTTTCCACCCATGGAGGAAGTGATCGGCTCGGGGGGCGGACCCATCGCGGTCATGCGGTACGAGCACGTCGATATGCGGGCTGATAGCCAGGCGTTGGGGGAACTGGCTGCCGACCTCGTCGATGCAGAGAAGGCCAGCCAGAACGTTCGCAAGCTTCAGGGCACGATCACCCACCTCTGCGACCTGCTGACCCAGCATATCCACAAAGAGGACTTCATTCTCTTCAACATGGCCGACGATATGCTCTCGGGGCAGGCCGCCGACGAAGTTCTGGCCAAGATGGCGGAGATCGAGACGAGATAGAGAGCCCGCAACAAGCGCTGGGTGATCGCACCAGGTTCGAGCGTGGAGGGCGCTGAGGGCGCAGAGGTTCTTCCGTTTTGCCACTGCGTACTCAGCGCCTGCCACATTAAGGAACGTCTGTTGGCCGCAGGAGCAAGACGATCGACCGGGCAGCGCAAGCGTCCAAATGGGAAGCCTGAATCTTGTCTCAATCCTTCGGCAGGCTCATGCATCTGCTTGACTCGGTCAGCAGACAATGATATTCTAGTGTTGCCGGAATAGCCAAGCAGCCAAAGACGGCTTCCGAACTGAGAGGAGGTCGAATTCATGACAACAGCGTCGCGCTCTGACAATGTGCGGGAGTTATTTAGCAATGAACTCGGCGAGATCCGCGATGAGAGCCTACGTGAGAAGACCCTCCGCACTTGGGTGCGGGCCATGGAGGCAAGCGGGGTCGACGACCTGAGGGAGGGACTGCCCTTCCTCGCTACAGGTGCGGAGAAACAAGGCGATGGCGTCGATCACGTGCGCTGCGTCACCCGCCTGGCTCTGGTGATTACCGATGTACTTATCGCATCCTATGGCTCGCCGATTGACCGCGATGTGGTGGCTGCCGGAGCTCTACTTCACGATGTAGGTAAGCTGATGGAGCACGCCTCGCCAGAGAATCACGTTCTCGCCGGCCCCCTCGTCCAACATGCTTTTAGTGGCACCCATCTGGCGGCAGAGGAAGGCATGGTGCGCGAGGTACTGCACATTATCGCCTACCACTCTGTCGAGGGACAGCGTATACGTCGCACCCTTGAGGCTGAAATCGTCCATCGCTCTGACATGATCGCCGGCGACGCCTTCAACCGCCAGGAGCGGGGCAAGACTTTGTCTGAGATCATGCCCTGCATCTACCTGCCGCCCCACGCTTGAAGCGACCTATGAAGTAAGCAGCATCGCTCTCCCCGCCTAGAAATGCAGCCGAAAACTGGCAATATGCAGAGACCCGCGAATTCTGTCCCCACTAGGAGGTCTGAATTGTTTGCCAGACCTGCTGTTGCCCCCCACATAGTGCCAAAAAGCGGATGCGATTCCCCACCGCTTTTTC
>JACPQF010000063.1 GCA_016190625.1 Chloroflexota bacterium
CCGACCCCTGTCCCCCCGCCCGTGACCCCTGTCCCCCAACCCCCGCCAGCCTCTCCATTTGGTCCAGTAAGCCGTCGAACACGTCGATCGCCCTCTGAACCGGCTCTGGCGTGGCCATGTCCACGCCGGCCTTGCGCAAGAGGTTGATGGAATAGTCGGAGTCGCCGCTCTTGAGGAACTCGACGTAGCGTGCCACAGCCGACGGTCCCTCCCTGAGAATCCCTTCTGCCAGCGCCACGGCCGCCGATAGGCCCGTGGCGTACTGGTAAACGTAGAAGCCGCGGTAGAAGTGGGTGATGCGCATCCACTCGAGGGCGATCTCCTCGTCCACGGTGGTGTTGGGGCCATAGTATTTGTCGTTCAACTCCTTGTAGATAGCGCACAGCAGGTCCGGCGTAAGAGCCTCGCCTGCCTCGGCTCGTTCGTGAACCGACATCTCGAACTCGGCGAACATGGTCTGGCGGAAGAAGGTGGTCCGGAACGACTCGAGATAGTGATTGATCAGGTATTTTCGCAGGGTATCGTCCTCTGCTTGCTCGATGAGGTAGTGGTTGAGCAAGGCCTCGTTTAGCGTCGAGGCGACCTCGGCCACGAAAATCGTATAATCGGCGTAGATAAAAGGCTGGGTCTTCCGCCCGTAGTAAGAGTGGAGCGAATGGCCGAGCTCGTGGGCGATGGTGAACACGCTGTGCAGGTTGCCCTGAAAATTGAGAAGAACGAAAGGATGGGTGGTGTAGGAGCCGCCGCTGTAGGCGCCGCTCGTCTTGCCCTCGTTCTCGCAGACGTCTATCCAGCGGGAGCGCACTCCTTCTTTTAGGATCGTCAGGTAGTCCTGTCCGAGCGGAGCGAGCCCGGCGACCACACTATTCACCGCCTCATCGAACGATACTTTCTTCTGCACGTCCGGCACCAGCGGCACGTAGAGGTCGTACATGTGCAGCTCGTCCAGACCCATCATCCGCTTTCGCAGGCCAAGATAGCGGTGAAGGCTTCCGAGGTTCGCATCGACGGTGGCGACGAGGTTGCGGTAGACCTCCAATGGTATGTTGTTGGGCTGGAGGGCCGCTTCGACAGACGAAGCGTAGCCGCGGGCTCGTGAGTAGAATAGCTCGGCCTTGATGCTTCCCGCGAGAGATGTGGAAATGGTGTTACGGTACTGGCCGAACAGGCCGTACATGGCGTCGAAGGCGTCCTTCCGCACCCGGCGGTCTTGGCTCTCGAGAAAGCGTATGTACCGCTCGTGCGAAAGCTCTACCTCCTGACCCTCCTCGTCCATAATAGAGGGAAACTTGAAATCGGCGTTAGTCAGCATGCGGAAGATGGTCGCCGGGGAATGGGCGACCTCGCCGATCTCGGCCAGAAGCGCCTCGACCTCGGCGGAGCGAATGTGCTCCCGCTGCCGTCTCATCTCCTCGATGTGGTGGCCATACAGCTTGAGTCCTGGCTCCTCCACGAGGAAGGCGTCGAGCTTGTCGTCGGGCATCGCCAGGATCTCCGGCGTAAAGAAGGCGATGGCGCTGGAAACTTTGGTGGCCAGCGTCAAGGACCTATCGGCCAGCGCCTGATAAGTCGTGTTGGTATTGTTCTCATCCCGCCGCATGTGAGCGTAGGTGAGAATTTGCTCCAGCATTATGAGCAGCTCATCCCGCTGCTTCAAACAGGAGAGCAGGGTCTGAGCAGAGCTGCCCAGCGAGCCCTGGCAGGCTGCCAGTTGGGGGTAGCTGGCATTGACCCGGCCGTAGTCCTTCTCCCAGTCCGCGTCGCTGGCGTAGATGCTTTCCAAGTCCCACGTTTGTTCTTTTGGTATCTCGTGCCGCTTTGGCAGTTTCTCCATCGACGTCACACTCCAACAATGTTGTCTGCTTACTTCCATCGTAACACATTTGCGCCCCCAAAAGCCACTAGGCGGGTGTCCGCTCTCAGCTTTGAGCTTTCAGCCGTCAGCCGGGATATCGGCTGGCAACGCAATAGTAGGCCAGGATGCTGGGCTGACAGGCGTGAGGTTTTCGTTCCGGTACCCTAGGAACAGGAGGCAGAGGATTTACTTGCCAAGTGTGCCGCTCGGGACCTAAGTTACGTCGACGCCACAACCTTCGTGGTCATGCGCCACCTTAGGATCAAAGAGGCAATAGCCTTCGATCGCCACTTCGCCGAGCTTGGCTTCGCCCTCATTGCGGATCTATCTTCAGGGGACGAGCTTTCTACAGAATGGGCTACAGAACTTGTCTTGTTTTGGCTGCGGCCCGCAGCCCGCGTTAGGAAACCACAATGTTAACCAAACGACCCTTCACATAGAAGATGTTCCTGACCTCTCTGCCGTGGATGAAAGGCTGAACTCGCTCCAACTGGCGGGCCTGAGCCTTGACCTCTTCCTCGCCGATAGAGGCGGGAACGACGATCCGGTCCCGCACCTTGCCGTTGACCTGAACGACCAGCGTGATCTCCTCCTCCTTGACCAGCGCCTCGTCCCAGACGGGAAACCGCTGGTTGTGCACGCTGTATTCGTGCCCGGTGCTGGTCCAGAGCTCTTCGGCAACGTGGGGCGCCGCGGGAGCAAGCATGAGGATGAGCGAATCGATGGCTTCCTTCCAATATGGCGAGTTGGCCGCTGCCGTCTCGCGCGCCTTGGCCAAATAATTGGTGAACTCCATCAGGGCGGCCAGCATCGTGTTGAAGCGGAACCTCTCCAGGTCCTCCGCTACTTTCTTCACCGTTCGATGAGTCAGGCGCCGCAGCGCTCTCACTTCCGCCTCGCTCGCCTCTCCCAGATACTTGCCTCGAAGATCCTCGTCGGAGAGCACGAGGTTCCAGACGCGATTGAGAAACCGGTGCATGCCGCTGATGCCGTTGTCGTTCCAATCACCCCCCTGGTCCCAGGGACCGATGAACATGAGGTAGGCCCGTACCGTGTCCGCCCCCATCTCCTGGACGTAGAGGTCGGGGTTGATGACGTTGCCCCGTGACTTGCTCATCTTCCGGCTGTCGGCGATGATCAGGCCCTGGTTGAACAGGCGGGTGAACGGCTCGCCGAAGTCCATCAGCCCGAGATCCCGCAGGGCCATGGTGAAGAACCGGGCGTAGAGCAGGTGCATGCAGGCGTGCTCGGCTCCGCCGGTATACTGGTCGACCGGCAGCCAGTATTTCACCTTGGCCGGGTCGAACGGGCCCTTGTCGTAGTCGGGGCTGGCGTACCGTAGGAAGTACCAGGACGAGCAGATGAAGGTGTCCATGGTGTCGCTCTCGCGCTTCGCCGGCCCGCCGCAGGTCGGGCAGGTCGTGTTCACAAAGGCCTCGTGGTACTTCAAAGGCGATTCGCCCGTCGGTCGAAACTCGGCGTCCTCCGGCAGGAGCACCGGCAACTGGTCCTCGGGAACGGGCACGATCCCGCAGTGGTCGCAATAGACGATGGGGATGGGCGCGCCCCAATAGCGCTGGCGGGAGATCAGCCAGTCCCGCAGGCGATAGTTAACTGTCGGTCCGCCCCAGCCCTTGTCCTTGAGGTATTCGGCTACCTTCTTCTTTCCCTCGACGCTCGGCGTCCCATCGAAGAGGCCGGAGTTTACCATAGTGCCGGCTTCGGTGTAGGCCTCATCCAAAGGTCCGCCCGACCACCCTTCAGGGGCGATCACCACCGGAATCGGCAGGCCGTACTTTTTGGCGAAGGCGAAATCCCGCGTATCGTGGGCGGGCACGGCCATCACCGCGCCCGTGCCGTAGCTCAGGAGCACGTAGTCGGCGATGAAGATCGGCACCTTCTCGCCGTTCAGCCGGTTGATGGCGTAGGCGCCGGTGAACACCCCTGTCTTCTCCTTCTCGGTGGACTGGCGCTCGATTTCGCTCTGGCGGCGCGTCTCGGCCACGTAGGCTTCCACCGCCGGGCGATGATCGGGCGTGGTCAGCCGCTCGATCAGCGGATGCTCGGGGGCGAATACCATGAAGGTCACGCCGTAAACCGTGTCCGGCCTGGTGGTGAACACCCGGATATCCTCGTCGGGGTAACCGTCGATACCGAAGGAGATCTCGGCCCCCTCGCTGCGGCCGATCCAGTTCTTCTGCATCAGGCCGATGCGCTCGGGCCATTGGATCTTCGAATGGTCCAGCAGCTCGTCGGCGTAGTTGGTTATGCGAAGAAACCACTGCTCCAAATCTCTCTTGGTCACCAGCGATTCGCAGCGCTCGCACAGCCCTTGGGCCGTTACCTGCTCGTTAGCCAGGACCGTCTGGCACTTGGGACACCAGTTCGCCGGCGCCTTGGCGCGGTAGGCGAGCCCCGCTTTGTAGAATTGGAGGAAGAACCACTCGGTCCACTTGTAATACTCGGGCAGGCAGGTAACGACCTCACGGCTCCAGTCGTAAGTCGCGCCCAACGACCGCAACTGCCGGCGCATGTTTTCCACGTTCTGGATCGTCCAGGTGAAGGGATGGATGTTGCGCTTGATGGCGGCGTTTTCGGCGGGGAGGCCGAAGGCGTCGAAGCCGATGGGACGGAGGACGTTGTAGCCCTGCATGCGCTTGAAGCGGGCAGCCGTGTCGGCTGGCGCCTCGGCGTACCAGTGGCCTATGTGAAGGTCGCCGGAAGTGTAGGGAAACATGGTGAGGAAGTACCACTTCGGCTTCTCGTCGCTCTCGCCGACGCGGTAGAGCTCGTCCTCAGCCCACTTCGCCTGCCACTTCTGTTCGATATCCTGGGGTTTGTAGTCGGGAACCATTAAGCGCCTCCAGCGTCAATCAAAATAGAAAAACCCTTCCTCCCACTTAGGGATGAAGGGCAACTTCGTCGTCTCCTGGCAGCAAAGGGACAGCCTAATCTCGCACTAATGCTATGAACTCTTCTGCTGGTGCCTCAACTATTCTGGTCTCTATGGTAAGCGGCAGCCCATCTTCAGCCCGGTCTGCTAGTATCTGCCGAATTTCTTCGGTCACTATCTCGGGGGTTTCCGCCAGGATGGGTATCCTCTCACTCTGGCGCACCTTGAGCACACCGGCTATAGCTTCTCTAATGTTGTCTAGGGCTTCCTCAACGCTATTGCCCTGACTGGAGCAACCGGGTAAAGCAGGGCAGTGAACTGAGTAGCTCCCACCTTCTTCGGGCTCCAAAATCACAGTAAATTTATGAGGAGACCGGTGGACCATCCTATTGCCTCCGAAGTGACGGCCAGCGTTGTTTTGCCTACCCACCCTTCATATTGATGACGCAGATGATTCTTGACATTGGCTTTCCTCTTTATGAAGTGACCTGACAAAAGCAATGCGATGGTGGAGCTGAGGGGACTCGAACCCCTGACCCCAACACTGCCAGTGTTGTGCTCTCCCAGCTGAGCTACAGCCCCGCGTCGTCCTGTCCTTCTACAGAAGGATTCGGTACAAAAAGGATTTTACCAGGTTCCAAGTCCGTTTGCAAGTCAAACGACGAATTCTCAGCCCTCCCTTACCAGGCCAACGGTTATACCATCCTCGTCGGTGCTGACTTGGTTCACCACCAAGCCATTCGTCTTGGCGGCGTTTTCCACCGCCTGACTGATCGCCCGGTCGGCGTTGGCGAGCACCTCCTGCACGCTGCGAGGAAGGCTGTCGACAGACAGTGCCAGTGCGCCTACCTGAATGCCGATGGTGGACACCACTATCCGGCCGGACTGAACGCCAAGATGGCTTTTCAACACGACGTCCGAGGATAGGCTGAGGGCGCCCAGGCCTATTCTGCCACTCACATGCACGTCGGCAGCCTGGTTCGGCTTCACGTCTACCCTCGCTTGGCTCAGCCCCTGCCCGGCGTACGGGGCGGCCTCCTGCGCCACCAGGTAGTTGAGATAGTCCTCCGAGAGCCGCAGCGTCACGTCGCTCTTGGCCACCGCGCCCGCGCTCGCCGGCGCCGGAGATACCGCCGGTCGCACGAGGGTCAAACCCACCAGAGCCAGCAATATCCCTACCATTAAGCCTGCAGCTAGGCAGCCAATTTGCCCGAATCCTCGTCCTATGATTGCGTCCTCCTCTACCACCCGGTCTATCGAGATACTTTCTCGCTCCCGTTCGTTCCTCTATTTTACCAGGTTTCGTCGACCCTTGCCGGTCGCCAACGTCGACTATTGCTCCGTTTGTCTCTGTGGTATAGAATAGGGTCGAGGACGACCGCATCTGAACGGTATAGAATCAGCGCGAGGCAGCCTAGATGAGCCCTAAACTGCCGAGGATAACGGCAACGAGATTGGTGCGAGCACTGCATCGTGCCGGGTGGTACGACGACGAGCAATCAGGCGCTCATCTTAGCCTGCGCCATCCCAATAAGGCGGGCAAGGTGGTCGTCCCGATCCACAAAGGTAAGGATTTGAAATTGCGCACGCTAGCCAGCATTCTTAATGATGCGGGGCTGACGCCGGATGAGCTTAGGAGGCTGCTATGTCGAGACGCTACACGCTGCTACTTATTCCCGACCCTGACGAGGGTGGTTATACGGTTCGCGTGCCGGCGCTTCCCGGCGTGACTACGGAGGGAGATACGCTTGAGGAAGCCATTGCCAATGCACGAGATGCTATCGCTCTGTGGATAAGGTCCGCAGAGAGGCACGGCGAGCCAATCCCGGAAGAGGAGCTGCCGCCTCAAACTGTGACTATCGATGTGGCGGCATGATAGGTTGACTTCTGAAGGAGAGACAGGGCGACATGCGATTCAAGCCGAACGAGATCCAAATCCCCAAGAAGTACTTCTACTCCTGCATGGCTATATCGTGGTTCACCGCCGGCTATAACGACCAGATGAACGGGCGAAAGGGACCCGGTGAGGCCGACCTGCGCACCCATCAGGGCGACGACGTGTGGGAGGCTTATTGCGAGGGACGAAAGGCCGCCGAAGAAGCAATGTAGAAGAAGGAAAGCAGATGAAGCGGATCGTCTTCGATTTGTAGTTTCTCGAGCCACCCCACCTGCCCGTAGGGCTGGCCCCGTGTTTGCAGCCTCAGAGGTTGAATCAAAGGCACTGGGAGGGCTTCGTGAGCAACACTAGCCGCTATAAGGCGATTGTCGTAAAGGATCCGGTCTTCCACACGGAAGCTTTTCTGCTTCAGGATCGCTCGGCCGGCTCATCGGCGCTGGTCATACCCCGGCTGGGAAACAATCTAATGAGCTTTGTCGCCAACTTGCCACACGTGGGACAGGTCGAGGTGATTCTGGGCGCTCCCGCCGGCACAACGGCCGATAACGCCTGGCGCTGGGGCAATCCGATCCTCTTCCCCTTTCCCAATCGCGTGCGCGCCGGCCGCTACACTTTCGCCGGCCAGCAGCATCAGCTCGACGCGAACATGCCGGAAGGCCACCACCTCCACGGGCTGGTATGCTATCGACCCTGGCGGGTGGACGAAGCCGGCCCGACGAGCCGGGGAGCCGCCATCCGCTCTTCGTTCACCGCTAGCGATCACCCCGAAGTCTTGCGCCAGTACCCTTTCCCGTTCTTCCTGACGGTCAACTACGTTCTGGCCGGGAACAGGCTGCTCTGTGAGGCCGAGGTTGGGAACACCGGCGAGGGACCCCTGCCGCTGGGCTTCGGCCTCCATCCCTACGTTCGCCTTCCGCTTGGGCCGGGGGGCAACCGTGACGACTGCCTGATCTCCGCGCCGGCGAACCAGGTCTGGCGGCTTGATGATGAGAAGCTGCCCACGGGCGACAAAGAGCTCGTGCCCGCCGGTCTGGATTTCCGCCAGCCGCGACCACTGGACGGCATTTATCTGGATCACTCCTACACTGACCTGAGACGCGAAGGAGAGCAGGCAATCTGCAGGCTAATCGATCCGCTTTCGGGGCTGGAGGTGGTCGAGCAATTTGGGCCCGAGTTCCCTGAGCTAGTGGTTCTCGCCCCCGCCGATCGCTCGACGGTCTCTTTCGAGCCGTACACCTGCGTGACCGACGCCATCAACCTAGCCATGGACCGATCGGATACGGGTCTGGTGATCCTGCAGCCGGGGGCCAAATGGCGGGGAAGCGTGAGCGTCGCCGTAACGCGGCGCTCTACCACGGAGAGCGTCCTTCAGCCGAAGGACCGCGGAGTTCTCTCTTAGATTCCGGGACCTCACATGTTGGAAGATGTCTTGCACCACGGAGACACGGAGGCGCGGAGAAATCGTTTGGTCTTGTCCGCCGTTCCGCAGAGGAATCCAATCCTTATTAGTGCATCGTCGCCCTCAGCCAAAACAAGGTGTCTCCGTGCCTCCGTGGTGAGACCACATAACTCCTGCTCTGAGAATAGGTTTTCATCCTTGGTGGTGCCCCAGCGGGGCATGGCTGACTCCTGCCGACTAGCGTCCCTTGAAGACAGGGGGCCGCTTCTCGGCCCAGGCCTTTGTCGCTTCCGCCGAGTCCTCGGAGGCGAACAGGATGCCGGAGGCGTTGGCGCAGAGGTCCTGCACGGTCTTCAAGTCGCAGTCTAGGGCCCGGCGCATGATCCGCTTGTTGATCCACTGGACTAAGGGCGGGCTATCGATGATCTTCTGGCAGAGGGCGCGGGTTTCCGCCTCCAACTGGTCGGCCGCCACGAGGTGGTTGAGAATGCCCCACTGGTAGGCTTGCTCGGCTTTGAGGAAGCCGCCGGTGAAGGCCAACTCGAGGGCCCGGCCCAGTCCGGCCAGCTTGGGCAGAAAGTAGCTGCCACCGTTTTCAATTACCTGCCCCACGTTCTGATAGGTGAAGAAGCGGGTATAGTCGCCGCCCATGCGAATGTCGCAGCGAAGGGCGATATCCATGCCCATGCCCACGGCGGCGCCATTGACCATGGCGATGGTCGGCTTCCTGGTCTCCGAGATAGCCTCGAAATAGGGATAGACGTTGTAAATGAAGCGCTCGCGGCTATCGTCTGGCCCGCCGCTGATTGACTCCAAAAACCGAGACGCCCCGGGCTTGAGGTCGATGCCCGCGCAGAAAGCCTTGCCCACGCCGGTGATAACCATGACCCGGACCTTGGGGTCGGCATCGCCAGCCCGCAGGTAATCGCCCAGTGCGGCGAGGCTCTCGGGAACGAAGATAGCGTTCTGCCTTTCCGGCCGGTTGAATTTGATCCAGAGGATTCCCGAGTCCTCGGGCTCGTAAAGTAAGTACTCCACCAACTCAGGCGCCATATCTCACCTCCACGTATTCTCTGTGCTCGTCGACGAGATGTCTTGAAGCGAGCCCATCATACGTTAAGATGGGCCTATGGTCAACAGCACCGTCAGCTTCTCCTCCGTTACTTTCACGTTAACGGCGGCGGGTGCTTGCTCAAGATGCAAAGTAACCATGCAGCGCTTATTGTAGCAAACGAGTGCCACCTTCGCAACACGCACGCACGGAAGATTGATAAGCCGGCCGTCGTGCGGTACAATAGGATTGCCGGCTCGGCACGGAGATATGGCAGACTGGCCTGGTCGTGGCGACGAAAGAACGAGGATGGGGCGAACATTGCCACCCGTACGGCTCACCCGGCACGCCCGAAATCGCCGGTGCCTGTGGCGACTGTCGGAACAAGAGGTGAACCTGATTCTGGCAGTACCCGACACCGTAACATCCAGCGAACATGGCCGCAGCAACGCGTGGAAGTACGCGGATGGGCGTTGGATTCGGGTATCTTACGCCGAGGAGCGTGGTACCATCATCGTAGTAACCGTAACCGTCCGTACCCGCGGGCCAGAGGAGGCGTGATTATGCGAATCAGCTACGATCCGGAAGCGGACGCTCTATACATCGAATTGAGACCTGCAACACCAGAGAACAGCGTCGATATTGAACCCGGCGTAACGGCTGACCTCGACGCTGGGGGCCGTATCGTGGGAATTGAGATCCTCGACGTGAGCGAGCGTCTGGGCAGCGATGCACTGAGCAGCATCAGTATTGAGCAACTCCCCGTCACGCTCAAGCGGAGCGCTTAGAACCTTCAAGGAGACAATTATGAAGAAGCTTGGAACCTTGGTCAAGCTTGTGGGGGTTAGTTTGGTGGCGGCAGCCGTCACGCAGGAGCTGAGGAAGCCGCCGGAGGAGCGTACGTGGCACGGCCGGGTGGCCGGGTTCGTGCCCTACGATTTCCGAGTTCCTAGTCTGGATAAGGTCAAAGAAACCTACTGGAACCCGGACAAGCCACAGATCTTCTCCGAGCGCGTCCTCGGCGTTGGCTGGGGCATCAACTTCGGTCGTCTCTACAAGATGGCCCGCGAATGTCGGGGATGTGAAACCTGTGGCCAATCGCCCGAGACCGACCAAGGCCAGTCCGCCGCCTGATGTCTGGTAGCTGACGGCTGACAACTGACGGCTGGCTGCTTCACAATTGACGACCCGGACTTGCGCTGCTATAATCCGCGTGCCACCGCATTGCTTGCGGGGCCGTGGAAACAGAAAGTTCAAGAAAGGTGGAAAAGATCGTGGCCAACGAATCGCCTTACCGCCGGCTCTTCCAGCCGGGCAACATCGGCGGGCTCCAACTGCGCAACCGGGTGATCATGGGAATCTACCCCACGAAATACGCACAAGATAGCCAGGTGACAGATCGCCTGCTCTGGTTCTTCCGGACCCGCGCTCGCGGCGGCGCGGCCTTGATCGTGGTTGAAGGACCGTGCATCGACCACCCGCGGGATTACACCGGCGGCACTCAGCTCCGGCTGGACGAGGACTCCTTCCTTCCCGGCCTGCGGAACCTCACCGGGGCTATCCACGCCGAAGGGGCGAAAGCCTTCACTCACCTGAGTTTCCCGCCGTTCTTGGGCGGCAGGTCTGGGCGGGTTTCCCTAGTCGACCAGTCCACTCCCGCCGATTTCGGCGCTCTGGCCGGCAAATTCGGCAAGGCCGCCAGCCAGGCGCGCGAGGCCGGCTTCGACGGCGTCGAGGTCCAGGCCGGCTGGGGCCATTTGCTCTCTCGCCTACTCTCTCCCGCCTCCAACCGGCGAACGGACGACTACGGCGGCGTGCTGGCCAACCGGGCTCGCTTCCTGCTGGAGACGGTGGCCGCTATCCGAAAGGCCACCGGCGCCGATTTCCCCATCCAGGTCAAGCTGGCCGTCAAGGACTACGAGCCGGGCGGCTTCGATCTCGAGGAGGCCCAGGCGGTGGCGGTGATGCTGGAGAAGGCGGGCGTCGCCTCCATCCTCGTCACGGCGGGCGTGGGCGGCAAGACCCGGCGCTGGGGCCAACCGCCGCAGGCGCTGCCTGAGGGCGTGCTGGCTCCGTTGGCAGCCGCCATCAAAGGGGCGGTGAGCATACCCGTCATCGCCATTGGCAAGATCAAGCATCCTCAGACGGCGGAGGACATTCTAGCCAAAGGCCAGGCCGACTTCATTGGCCTCGTTCGCCCTCTCATCGCCGACCCCGACTGGCCGAACAAGGCGGCGGCGGGCAAAGCCGAGGACATCCGCGGCTGCTCGACCTGTCTCCACGACTGCGTCGGCGGCGTGCCAGAGCTGGATAGGGCCTGCACGGTCAATCCCTACACCGGGCGGGAGGGACAGATAAAGATCGAGCCGGCCGCCAAGAGAAAGAAGGTCGTG
The DNA here is from genome assembly GCA_016190625.1 of Chloroflexota bacterium. Taxonomy (GTDB): domain Bacteria; phylum Chloroflexota; class Dehalococcoidia; order JACPQF01; family JACPQF01; genus JACPQF01. The sequence goes on from JACPQF010000063.1 coordinate 11,489, forward strand.
GTCGTCGGCGGCGGCCCGGCTGGCCTTCAGGCGGCCATCACCGCCGCCGAGCGAGGCCACGCGGTCCACATCCTCGAGCGCGACTCCAGTCTCGGCGGCGTCTTCGCTTCCCCGATCATCCAGGCCTACAAGAGCGACGTCACAGAGTTGCCCCGCTATCTGGTCCACCGGGCGGAACAGCTTGGCGTCAAGGTCACGCTGAAGTCCAAGGTCGACGCCGACACTGTGCTGCGGGAGCAGCCCGACGCGGTCGTGATCGCCATGGGCAGCGGCTTTGCCATCCCCCGCATTCCCGGCCTGGACGACGTCAAGTGGGTAGGAGCCCGGCGGATCTGGGCCGCGCCCACGGACATCAAGGGAAAGGTGGCCGTCATCGGCGGTGGCTCGGTGGGCTGTGAGACCGCCGACCTCCTGGCGGACCGGGGCTGCCAGGTGACCGTTTTGGAAATGCTGCCCGAGATCCTCAACGACATGCAGTCCGTGCCCAAGGACGAGCTGCTGGGCAACCTCAAGCAGAAGCAGATCGCCGTCGTGACCAACGCCAAAGTGACGAAGGTCGAGGCCGGGCGGCTGCTCTACCAGGACGCCGAGGGACAGGAGCACGAGGTACCCATGGATACCCTGGTGGTGGCCACGGGCGGTCGGCCCAACAAGAAGCTGGGCGATGAGCTACAGGCCAAAGTGGCCGAGGTGTTATACGCCGGCGACTGCGACCAGCCCGGCACCGGCGGCATGGCCATCAGATCGGGCCTCGCCGTGGGGATGAAGATATAGGTAGCTTTCAGCGGTCAGCGATCAGCGATCAGCAATCAGCTAGCGGTGGGTCGCCTGCGAATAAAATTCGCAGGCTAGAAAGTAATATTAGCCTGCGGATATCAGCCGCAGGCGGTCTTCGGGGGCGGGATGTTCGATCTCGCCCCTTTTCTTCGCCAGTCGAGAAAGGAGGAAATCATGTTTGCGAAAGCCATGACTATCCTGGTCCTGGGCACCCTGCTGTTGTCGGGCTGCGGGAAGGTGGCCGAGAAGGCGATCGAGAGAGCAGCGGGCGTCACGGTGGATAAGCAGGGCGACTCGGTCACCATCACCGGCAAGGGCGGGCAGCAAGCGACGTTTGGGGGCCAACTGCCCGAAGAGCTGAAGAGCTTCCCCGTGCCTCAGGGCTTCGACGGCGAGAGCGGCATAAGCGCGTCGCAGGGCAGCGACAAGATGGCGACCGGCTCGTGGAAAGGGAAGGGGTCCGTTCAGGCGGCATCGGACTTCTACAAGAGCACCCTGCCCGCTCTGGGCTGGAGACAAGAGGCGGCCACGGACACCGGTATCGTCTCCCTGCTGTCGTTCAGCAAAGGCGATACGTCAGCCAACATCACCATCACCAAGCTGGGCGACGACGTCCTGATCGCCGTCGTCAGCGGCAACAAAAAGACCTCCGGAGCCTCGAGATAGCTCATGCGACCACAAGTCCTTTCAATTGTCGATCTCGACCCGACATACCGAGCCACACAATGGCATAGCTGCAAATGACTAAATCTGCCTCAGTCGGTACGGCCAATCGAAGCCGCGAAAGCCGCGTGCTGGCGACGACCGCGCTGCTCCTCTGACGCCAGATCGCCTTCCGGAGGATCAGACGAGACGCCGGCCCACAGCTCCATCTTTCAGTACCCTAATCCACGGGTCGATGGTCGATGGCGACCCACGAGTTGAGTACGAGCCAGACTACCGACATCTTTCAGTACCGTAATCCACGGGTCGATGGTCGATGGGATTGGCGAAGATGCTGCGGGCGATGGAGGGAGTGGCCTTTCAGTACCCTAATCCACGGGTCGATGGTCGATGGTATATCAAGCAGGATCTTAGGGGCAAGATACTAGGCTACTTTCAGTACCCTAATCCACGGGTCGATGGTCGATGGGCAAAATCGCCTGCCCTTGCAATGGCGCTCCCGTCTTTCAGTACCCTAATCCACGGGTCGATGGTCGATGGGCCTAGCCGAGCTACAGAAACGATTCGCCGGGCAAGCCTTTCAGTACCCTAATCCACGGGTCGATGGTCGATGGGACGGCCTTCCATGGAAATAGCACGGCGCCCTGCTCGATCTTTCAGTACCCTAATCCACGGGTCGATGGTCGATGGGGGCACGGCAGGCAAGGCTCGGCAAGGCAGGGCAAGGCTCTTTCAGTACCCTAATCCACGGGTCGATGGTCGATGGGTCGACTCCCATGAGCCCAGCCTACGACGACATATACCTTTCAGTACCCTAATCCACGGGTCGATGGTCGATGGGTAGTCCGAGTCCGCAGCTCAATTGCCCAAATCGGTTCTTTCAGTACCCTAATCCACGGGTCGATGGTCGATGGGGCAGATTAGCGCGGGCGATTGGCATGAGGTGTTTATCCTTTCAGTACCCTAATCCACGGGTCGATGGTCGATGGGCCGATTTGCCGCCTCCGATCCTGTACGCACATTAATCCTTTCAGTACCCTAATCCACGGGTCGATGGTCGATGGGCTACACCCGCATGGCATAGAGCAATCCACTATATAAACTTTCAGTACCCTAATCCACGGGTCGATGGTCGATGGGTTGTGCTAGGCTTGTATCTCTCGCTGATGGAAGCAATCCTTTCAGTACCCTAATCCACGGGTCGATGGTCGATGGGGATGCGGTCAAGGTTTGTAACCCTGACGGCACCAACGTCTTTCAGTACCCTAATCCACGGGTCGATGGTCGATGGGGTTCCACGCCATCGCTAGCCGGTAGGGGATCAGATGCCTTTCAGTACCCTAATCCACGGGTCGATGGTCGATGGGCACCCTCTGTTCGAGGCTGATTTCCGGCAGCGGTATCCTTTCAGTACCCTAATCCACGGGTCGATGGTCGATGGGCTCAGTCACAGGTGGAGACGGTATTAGCCATTACCTTTCAGTACCCTAATCCACGGGTCGATGGTCGATGGGGCGACATGGGAATGTTGACAAACATGATCGAGAGAACTTTCAGTACCCTAATCCACGGGTCGATGGTCGATGGCAATGCCGCCCACCCCGGGCTGCGTGAAGCAGGGAACCACCTTTCAGTACCCTAATCCAC
>JACPQF010000064.1 GCA_016190625.1 Chloroflexota bacterium
AGCGACGGGACAAGGCTTCGAGCCGGCTCCGCTCCTCCGCAGACAGGACGATTTGATACGGGCTGCGTCGAGGCATGGCAGTCTCCTTTCTGGGAGACCATTATACCTCAAGACAGAACAATACGATACCTTACTTATGAACTGGAGTACTAAGATCGTCTTCCTCCTTACTCTACTTGTCCTCCTGCTCCTCTTTCTGCCAAAAAATGGAGCCGGATCGGGCCCCGCACCCGTATCGGCCATATCGCTGGTCACCACCATCGCCGTCGGTGGCCAGCCGGCCGATATAGCGCTGAATGACGCCACCAATCGGATCTACACAGCCAACGGGGACGGCACCGTCTCGGCCATCGACGGCAACACGAACACGGTGGTGGCCACCATATCAGTGGGCGCCAATCCAGCCGGCATCGCCGCCAACGCTAGCGCCAACCTCGTCTACGTCGCCAACAGGACCGACATGACCGTCTCGGTGATCGACGGCGGAACAAACATGGTCACTGCCACCGTGATCCTCAGCTTCGCGCCCTACGGCGTGGCGGTAGACTCGAGCCGCAATCGCGTCTACGTCGCCGGCAGGGAGAGCAACCTCGTGGCGGTAATCGACGGCAGCACCAACACGGTGGTTGCGAGCGTCGCCGTAGAAAACGGCCCCCTCGGCCTGGCGGCAGACGAAACTAGGAATCGCATCTACGTCACCAACTTCTACGGCAATACCGTCACGGTGCTGGACGGTGGGACCAACACGGTCGGCGCTGCCATTACCGTCGGCCGGAATCCCTGGGCCGTGGCGGTGAACGGGCGTACGAGCCGCGTCTACGTGGCCAATAGCGCCGACCACACGCTCTCCGTGATCGATGGAGATACGAACGCTCCGGCCGCCACGGTGTCGGTTGGTCTGGGGCCCTTTGGCGTGGCGGTAAATGAGAGAACCAACCTCGTTTTTGTGGCCAACTGGAGCAGCAACGCGGTCTCCGTCGTCGATGGGCAGACCAACGAGGTTGTCGCCACCCAGACGGCGGGTGCCAAGCCGAGAGGCGTGGCGGCGAACGACAGTACCAATCGCATATACGTCACCAACCAGGTCGACGACACCGTCTCGGTGGTCGACGGCACGCCACCCCCCAAGAAGCTGTACCTACCACTAGTGATTCGCCAAGCAAATTAGCCTGCGGAGCTATGGTATTCAACAAAACAGGGGAGCATGGTGTCAGTGGATGTACAGCGAATAAGCGAATAGCCAACTCTTGCCCATTCGCTTATTCGCTTGTCCCATTCGCTGGCGCCGTGGCCGCCAACCGTGACGCCGAACCTCACCATCAGGCAGTATCTGCCAACCATTCTCGAAAACTTCGACTAGGAAATGAGGGTAGAGGGTTTAGGGTGGGGGACGCTCCCCTCTGCCCTCTACCCTTTACCCTTTACCCTCAACCCTCTACCCTCACTACTCATCTCGTAGCCGCGGGACCCGTCTCCACCTGAGTGAACAGGGTGCTGCATTCCTCGTCGACGCAGGCTGGACGTGGGCGGAGGACCGCCTGAAGCGCCAGGTAGAGCAGGGGCAGCACGCCGACGACGATGAACAGCACGTCCCCCGGCAGCCGCGCCCATTCAAGGAAGTGAATCACCGGCTGGAGAATGAAGGCCAGCTCCCGGGCGTGCCAGTAGCCTACGCTATAGGCGTCGTAGAGCTGCAGCAGCCCGATGGGAAACAGGTTGGCAAAGGACATCCAGGCGAGACCCAGGTTCAATGAAATCACCGATATGCCGGCTAGACGGTCGCTCCAGCGTTCGGGGCGAACGAGATAGCGCAGGCAGAACAGCGTCAGCCCGATCGCCAGCATGCCGTAGACGCCAAACATGGCTGTGTGCCCGTGGTTGGCCGTTAGGGTGGTGCCGATCTCGTAGTAGCTCACGATGGGCAGATTGATCAGGAAGCCGAACATGCCGGCGCCGAGGAAGTTCCAGAACCCCACGGAGGCCAGAGCCCACACCGCCCAGCGATGGGGGAATCGCTGCCCCGCCACCTCGATCGCCCCCAGGCGAAGGAAGCTATAGGCCTCGAAGGTCAGCAGGGTCAGGGGCACGACCTCCATGGCGGAGAAGAAGGCGCCCGAAGCCATCACCGGCGCCGGCGCGCCGTTGAAATAGAGGTGATGCAGAGTGCCGATGACCCCGCCGATGGAATAGAGCAATATACTGAGGTAGATCACTCTCGTGCCGGTGCGCTCGCTCACCACGCCCAGCAGAACGAAAATGTAGGCGACGGCCGCGGTGGTGAACAGCTCGAGGAAATCCTCCACCCAAAGGTGCACCACCCAGAAGCGCCAGAAATCGGTTACGGCGAAGGTCGAATCCCGCGTGGCCAGGAGGCCGGCGGCATAGAACACGGGGAGGGCGAAGGCGGCGTAGAGAAAGAGGTAGGGCATGTTGCCGATGCTCTCGTTTCTCAGCCGTCCGCGCAGGCCCCGGAACAGGATCAGCCCCCAGATGAGCAGGCCGGCGACCAGCAGGATCTGCCAGAAGCGTCCGAGGTCGAGATACTCCCAGCCCTGAGCGCCAAACCAATACCACAGCGTATTGCCGAGCAGGTTGCGCATGCCCGCCGCCTCCCCCAGCAGGCTGCCGAACACTACAACTGCCACGGCGCCGAGCAGAATGTAAGCGAGGGCGGCCTGGCCGCGGGGCTCACGCCGGGCAATCAGCGGGGTGATGAAGATACCGGTGGCGAGATAGGCGGCCGCCACGAAGAAGATAGCAAGCTGCACGTGCCAGGTGCGACTGAGCATGTAAGGAATATACGGCGTCAGATCGATGCCAAAGAAATTGGACGGCTCGGCCCGGTAGTGGGCATTCAGACTGCCTACCAGCGTCTGGAGCAGAAAGAGCAGGGCCACGACGAGGAAGTATAGCCTGGTCGCCCGCTGTCCGCCCGTCAGCGACACATCAGCCGGCGGGCGAAAATGAACCTGGCGCCAGGGCTCACCGCGCCAGCCGAGCCAGTCGTAGCGGCCAAACAGGAAAAGAACCAGGCCAAGGCCCCCAAGGAGGGCGAGAATGCTGAGGATGCTCCAAAGCAGGGCATCTGCCGTAGGTGAATTGCCGGCAAGCGGCTCGGGCGGCCAGTTGTTCGTATAGGAGTAGGCGGCGCCTGGCCGCTGGGCCGTCGTGGTCCAGGCCGCCCAGGCGATGAAGGCCGTCAACTGCCGCAGCTCTTCGTCGCTCTGGATGTAGACGGCCGGCACCGGTCCGGCCGCTCGCGGGTTTCTCAGCGCCTCGGCAAAGACCGGCTGCAGCTCCTGGTAGGCCCGGGCCTGGCCGGCGCTGAGCTTGAGGGTGCCCGTGCCCTCGTCGTAGTTGTTCTCTCGCAGTTCCCGGCGAACGCGCTCGGCCGGGGATTCACCGCTCGACCCGCTCTTGTAGAAGTCCAGCATGTTGAGAGACTGGCGATGCAAGTAATCGGCCGTGAAATCGGGCCCCAGGTAGGCGCCATGGCCGTAAATGGTCCCATATTCCATCAGACCGTACTTCTGGAACACCCCCTGGCCGCTCCTGACGTCGGCGCCGGTGAAGACCGTCGCGCCCACGGAATCGACCACCTTGGCCGGGATCGGCGGCTGGTCCCGATAGATAAGAAAGGCGAGTATTCCCAGGCCGGTGAATCCTATCAGAAAAGTAAGGACCGAGGCTTGGAGCCAAAGACGAGAGATAACCATGCCGCGTCGGGGCTCGCCAACCATGGGGGCACCTCCCAGAGCGAAAGTGAGCTACCAGCAAACGCAGCAAGACGCGTGCCAAGGGGCTGACCGGGGCCTATGAGCCTTGCTAGCTCTGGAAGATTCATCGGTGTCTATCTGTGTCAATCTGCGAACCACTCCGACCCCATTCCAAGTATAATATAGATGTGAGCGAAGAGCAGACAAACACGCCAAGGCGACAGGGCTTCTCTCGGTTCTTTTCCCGAGGCAACCCCGTCCTTCTCGATGTCATCCGGGCGCAGATTCGCCGAGCGGGGAAGATAACGTTTGCCGATTTCATGGCCCTGGTCCTATACCATCCCGAGCTTGGCTACTACAATTCAGCGCGTGAGCGGTTCGGCAGCGAGGGCGATTTCTTCACCGCGCCCGAGACTCACCCCGTTTTCGGCGCCCTGTTAGCCCGCCAGATCGAGCAGATGTGGCGATCCCTCAGCCGCCCCTCCGTGTTTGAGGTAGTCGAGATGGGGGCCGGTTCGGGCATCCTCTGCCGCGATCTTCTGATCTATGTCCGTTCTGCCTACCCCGAGCTCTTCTCCGCCTTGCGCTACCGGCTGGTAGAGAGCAGCCTCTCATCGGTGGAAAGGCAGAGAGCCAACCTAAAGTCAAGCCGATTACCGCTCCGCCGAATGAGGTGGCACCCGTTTCTCTCATCGCTGCCCCAGCGTCCGGTCGTCGGCTGCTTTCTGTCAAACGAGCTCGTCGACGCCTTTCCCTTCCATCGAGTAGTGAACGTGGGCGGTGAAACCAAGGAGATCTACGTCGGCCTCGAAGGCGACGGCGAGTTCGTGGACGTCGTCGACCGACCCTCGACGCCGGCCATCGCCGACTACTTCAAGTGGGTGGACGTCGAGCTTCCGGTGGACTGCCGGGCCGAGGTCAACCTGCAGGCCGTGGCCTGGATAAGAGAGGTCGCCCGGCATTTGCGGCGGGGCTTCGTTATCACCATCGACTACGGCTATCCTGCCGCCGAGCTTTACTCCGCCTCCCGTCCCCGGGGCACCCTCCTCTGCTACTACCGGCATTCCTATCTGGAGGACCCCTACGTCCGCGTGGGCCAGCAGGACATCACCGCCCACGTCGACTTCACCGCCCTCGCCAAGGCTGGCGAAGAAGAGGGCCTCCTTCCGCTGAGGCTATGCCCTCAGCGCGATTTCCTTCTTTCGCTTGGCCTATCGGACTTCGTTAATGAACTCGAGAAGAAAGGCCTCAGCGCCGAATATCGAGCCAATCGACTGGCAATGGAGGAACTCGTCAAGCCTGACGGTCTGGGGCGGCTGAAGGTGCTCGTTCAGGGCAAGGGGACGGGCTAAACACGAAGGCGCAAAATGGAAAGCTGATAGCTACTTATTGCCGGCGGTCGCCGGTATCTTGGCGAACGGCGCCGGCTGCCACGCTCCTTCGCCCTTCTCTCGTTGGAACTCGCTGCGGCTCAGAACTAAGGTCGCGATCGCGACCAGGCCGAGACCGCCGGCGAGGACAGCCGCCGAAGCGTTGGCGCCGGACATCACTAACAGGCCGATGCTGGCGGCGGTCGCCGCGACAGCCCAGAAACGCGACCATCCTTCTCGCCGGGCAAGACCGAGGGCGACGAATAGATAGAGGAAGCCGATGACGTACGGCACGGCCGCGAGAAGGTTATAGCCCGGGGCCACCTCGAGCTTATCGTTCCACGGCAGAGAGGCCCATGAAAGCTCCGGAAGCCACTGGCTGGCGCTGTGATAGAGAAGGCTAGCCTCCGATAGATCCACCTCGGCGACTCCCTGAAAATCGACGAAAGCCTGTTTCATGACTGGCAATGACGCCAGCGGCAAGAGGGCAACCAATAGCCAATAGGCCGCGAGGGCAAGACAGGCCAGCGACGCCAGCCAGCGGAAGCCACGAGACACGGGGCTGCGCCTTCGGGATTTGGCCACTTCCTTCTTGGCCTTTACTTCCTCCTTGACGGCTTGGCGCTCTACCGCGGCCATCTCCTCCTCCTTCTGCTGGCGCTGGATGGCCCAGAGCAAGTTGGCCCTCACCTTCTCGTTTTCCGGGTTGATCGCTAGAGCCTGTTGGAGGGAATAGATGACGTCGCCGAGCGTGGCCGCGGTCTTGGCCCGCCAGAACCAGGCCTTCTCGCTCGTCGGGTTCACCTCCGTGGCCCTAACGAAAAGGCGATTGGCCCCCTCTTCGTCGCCCCGCTCGAGGGACATGAGGGCCGCCGAGATAAGCGCCTCTTCGCCCGCCGCGGCGCCCACCGCCAAGCCGGGAGCCCCCCGCTGTGCAGAGAGACCCAGGGTTGACTGCCTGCTGGCTGGCACCGCGCCCTGAGAATCCGGACGCGCAGCCCATGGCCCCTGGGCCATCTGGCGGTAAGCCTGCTGGGCTTTTTGATTGTTCGGGTCTATGGCGAGGGCCTGCTGGATGCAGACGAACTTCTCCTCGCCGTTATCCGTCATCGCCCCTTTCCACAGCCAGGCTTCGTCGTTCTTGGGATCGAGGTCGACGGCCAGGGAGAAAAGGCTATAGGCCAGCCGGCGGTTTCCGCTCATGCCCGCCGTCTTGCCCTGCTCGATGAGATTATGAAGGTGGCTGGCGGCCCCTGTGGCGGGCGCCGGCTCGAAGCTCGGGGCGGCGAGCTTGGGCGCTGGCGCTGGCGTCTCGACATCAGGCTCCGCCGATGCGCTTACCTCGACCGGCGGCGCGGCGCTGGCGGCGGGTGTAGTCCGGGACTTCCACGCCTCCCTCGCCGAGTCTCTAGCCAGGCTGCCAAAGTGGGCCGCGTTGGTCTTGAGCCACACGAGGAAGGCGTGTCCGGCAACGCCGGAAGCCTTGGCGATGGCCCGGCCGGCGGCCGAGGCGCGGGTTGCCGCCTCGTGGCTGGCGATCACGGCCAGAGTGACGACAACCGGCACCGCTTTATCGGCCCAATGTCGGGCCAATAGACTTAACCGGTTTAGCTTCAAAATCAGCCAGACCAGGAAGCCTACCGACTCGTCCGAGAAACGACCCCAGAATGAGCCGAGCGCTGCCGGCGCCGCCGTCCCCAGCTTCCTCGCCATCGGCGCCTGGCCGATGGGAGGGGCAATGCTCATCCAGGGGCATTGGGTGTGGGCCGAGCTAAGGCAGAACCCTTTCTGGTGGGTCAGGTCGACGCGGTCACGCTGCATCCAAAGGTAGCAGCGGTGCTCCTCGGTGGGGTCATCTCTATGGATGAAGGGCTCGTCGAGCAAGCCGAGATGAGGACAGGGCTGTTGGGCCCAGGGCGACACGATGACCGCTCCCCTGAACCGGAAGGTGAGACGGATGCGACCGAACACCCTGAAGGCGACCAGCACCAGAACCAGAGCCACCCCGGCTATGATAAGATTGGTCCAGGACAAGAGAGCTCCCATGCTAACTCACCTCCTCACACGCCGTGCATGCGAGAAATAACGTTTGTGTATATGGCCCACACGGCCGGGCCGAGCATTACCACCATCATCGCCGGAAAGATGCAGACGATCAGGGGGAATAGCATCTTGACCGGCGCCTTCATCGCCTTTTCCTCGGCTCTCTGCCGCCGCCGCACCCTGAGCTCGTCGGCCTGCGTGCGAAGGATATCGGCGATGGACAGGCCCATCTGGTCGGCTTGAACGATAGCGGCGACAAAGGACTTGAGATCGGGCACGCCGCTGCGCTGGCCGAGGTCGCGCAGGGCTTCCCGGCGCAACTTGCCAAGGCCGATCTCTTGAAGCACCCGGCCGAACTCGTCGCTGAGCGGCCCTTTGGTCTTCTGCACGACCTTGGATAGCGAGGCGTCAAAGGCAAGGCCGGCCTCCATGCAAACCGTAATCAGGTCCAGGGCGTCGGGAAGCGCCTTCTCGATGGCCGTCTTCTTAGCGTCGATCTTCAGACGCAGCCAGGTCAGGGGCAAGCGATAGCCGAAGAAGAACAGCAAGAACACGATGGCCACTTGAAGAAGGCTTGGGGGCCGGTGGCTGAGATAGAGTGGCAGACCGTAGATGGCAGGCAGACCGATCAGGAGAGCAAACCTCAGAAACAGGAAGGTAGCCGGTCTAACGGGATTGCCCGCTTTTTCCAGTTCCGCTGTGACTTGGTCGTGGACCTGCTGCGGGGAGGCCCGCATCACGGACTTGGCGATCGTGGCGACGATGGGCCAAAGAACCCGTTCGGAAAACGGTTTTTCTAGCTCGCTTCGCTCCCCCCGGTCGAGGTACTCGTAGGGCCGCAGCCTCTGGGCCAATACGTCCGGGCCAGCCGGCATCAGCGCGTAGGCCACGAGGGCGAAGGTTATGAACACGAATACGGGAATCAGTGCGAGCATCATTTCACACCTCTATGGCGACGATCTTCTTGGTAATCAGGAAGCCGATGATCTCGAGCACGGCGGCTATGCCCAACATCAGGCGGCCCACCGTCGTAAAGAAAAGCATCTCGATGTAACTCCGGTTCACCATCGAGATGACGATAACCATGAAGATGGGGAGAGCACCAATGACGTAGCCGGACAGCCTCTCCTGAGCGGTGAGGGTCCGGATCTCCCGGAGAATGCGTATTCTCTCTCTGATGGTGTGGCCGATGGTGTCCAGCACCTCAGACAGGTTCCCGCCCACCGAGCGCTGCACTAGCATAGCGGTAACTACCAGATCGAGGTCCGCGCTGCGCACCCTTTCCGGCAACTTAGCCAGGGCCTCCTCGGTGGTCGCGCCCATGCGGATCTCGTGGAGGACGCGGTCGAACTCCTCCGAAATGGGCGACGGCATCTCCCGTGAGACAGCCTCCAGGCCCTGCATGAGGCCGAAGCCGGACCGCAGGGAGTTGGCCATAAGAGACAAGGAATCCACTAGTTGATCGTTGAACTTCTTGACCCGCTTCTGCTCGCTGTGCCTGACGTACAGCTTCGGGAGGTAGAAACCGCAGGCGCCCAGAAGCAGACCGGCGATAACCGTCCTGGCCCCAATAGTGCCGACGACGAACAGCGTCAAGGCGATAAGCCAGCGGATCAGCACGTACTCGCCGACCCGCAGGGGCACGGCGGCGCGGGCGAGGTCCAAGGCTATTTTATCCCCCAGCCCACCACGGGCGAGAAGCCTGTTCATCCCCTCGATCCCGCTTAGGCGACGCTGGCGAAGGACGCCGGAGGCTAGCCCCGACAGTCCGACAGAACCCATCTCGACGCCATAGTGACCAAGCCTCGCCTTTACCAGTTGCCGCTCAGGCCGGAGCAGCCGGTAGAGAGCGTAAAAGAAGGCCGTGCCTGCCACGAAGACGGCGAAGGGGATAACCATGATAAGGCCATTCATACTCTCGGTCCCCTTTCCAGAGCGAAGATGTCAGGAGACAGAAAGATGCCAGCCTGCTCGAGTTTCTCCGTGAACTTCGGCCGGATGCCCGTGGGTCTCATGCGGCCAAGCACCTTCCCGTCCTTGTCCACGCCCAGTTGTTGGAAGACGAAGACGTCCTGGAGGGTGATGATCTGGCCCTCCATTCCCACCACTTCGGTTACGTGGGTAATCCGGCGGCTGCCATCACGCATACGGCTTATCTGGACGATCAGGTTGATGGCCGAAGCCACCTGCTCACGGATGGCCCGGACCGGCAGGTCGAAGCCAGCCATTAGGACCATGTTCTCTATGCGAGCAAGAGCATCGCGGGGAGAGTTGGCGTGGACGGTGGTGAGCGAGCCGTCGTGGCCGGTGTTCATAGCTTGCAGCATATCGAAGGCCTCGCCACTTCGTACCTCACCGACGATTATCCGGTCGGGCCGCATGCGGAGGGCGTTGCGCACGAGGTCGCGCTGAACTATCTGTCCCTTACCTTCGATGTTGGACGGCCTCGTCTCCAGCCGCACGACGTGTCTCTGCCTGAGCTGGAGCTCCGCCGGGTCCTCCACGGTCACGATGCGTTCGGCGACGGGGATGAAGGAGGACAGGACGTTCAGCAGCGTGGTCTTGCCGGTGCCGGTGCCGCCGGAAATCACCACGTTCAGTCTCGCCTCGACGCAGGCCGCCAGGAACCTCGCCATATCGTGGGTGAACGTGCCGAAGTTCACCAGGTCGTCCACGGTAAAGGGATCCTTGGCGAACTTGCGGATGGTGATCGTAGGGCTGTCGAGAGCCAGAGGAGGGATTATGGCGTTCACGCGCGAGCCGTCCTGAAGACGGGCGTCCACCATCGGGCAGTTGTCGTCTATGCGCCTTCCCAACGGCGAAACGATCTTCTCGATTACCCGCATTATGTGAGACTCATCCCGAAATACGCGGTCGCTTTGGTGGATGACGCCAGCTCGCTCGAAGAAGACCTGCTGGGGACCGTTGACCATGATCTCGCTGATGCTGGCGTCCTCGAGGAGGGGCTCTAGCGGGCCAAGACCGAGCACTTCGTCGGCGATCTCCGTTACCAGCCGGACCCGTTCGTGTCTGGCCAGCGGCACCTCTTCGGCAACCAGCAGGGAGCGCGCCGCTTCTTCGACCTCACCTCTCAGCGCCTTAGGGTTCTTGCCGTTGAGACGGGCCGGATCGATCTCCTTTATTAGGCGCTCGTGTATCCGAAACTTGAGGTCGAGAAACTGGTCGGCCGGGCCATTCGAATCTGACTGTTGAGCCTCTGTCTTGGGAACCGTCCGGTTGGTTTGGGAACGCTCCAATAGCAGGGACATCATTCACCTCCCTATGATTTCTCTCTCAAACGGCCCATGAAGCCTTTTGCCGGGGGCTTCACGCCGCTGAGGACGCAGCACAGATTCACGACGTTTTGCGAGACCTTGGCGGCAGGCTGGCTTTGTACAAAGGGCTTGCCGTGCTTGATCGCCGCGGCTACCGCCGAGTCGTTGGGGATCTTCCAGAAGATCGGATAGTCGATGGCCGCTTCAACATCGCGGGCTGACAGGCCGTTGGCGGCACTCGTATGGTTTACGATCAGTTTTACCTTGCCCTCGGGGTAGTGCCAGGCTTTCATCATGCCGAGGCAGAGCTTGGTGCTCTTAATGCAGGGAATGTCGAGCGTGGTTATCATCAGCACCAGGCTGGACAGGTCGAGGGCGGTGAGGACGGCGTCCTGAAACGAGCGGGGCGTGTCGATGACGATGTAGTCGTGACTCTTGGCGAGGACCTCGACGATCTTGCGGATATGGGCGGCGCCGATTCCTTCCCCCTCCTCCGGACGGAGGGGCGCGGCGAGAACGCTCACGCCCGAGGCGTGAGGGGTGAGAAGACTTCTCAGCATCTCCCCATCCAGCTTATCCATCGCCGGCACCACCTCGGCGATCGTCCTCTCAGGTATGAGGTTGAGCATGACGGCCACATCGCCCAATTGGACGTCGACGTCGATGAGAGCAACCCGCTGCTTGGTTTGGAGGGCAAGGGCCGTGGCTAGATTGGTAGCGAGGGTGGTCTTTCCTACGCCCCCCTTGGCGCCGAAGACGGTGATTATCTCGCCCTGGTGATGGTTCGACGAGCCTTCCTCAGTTTGGAATCGCCGCTTGCGCTTGGCCTCCATGACACTGACGATGGCGTTATGGAGGTCATCCACGGAAACCGGCTTGACGAGATAATCACGCGCTCCAGCCAGCATGGCCCGTCGCAAATGCTCGCGATCCCCTAACGACGACACCGCCACTACCGGGCAGTCCGGAGCGGCGAGGTTCATCCCCTCGAGCGTGCGCAAGGGACGGGCGAGAGGCTCCTCCATGGTGAGAAGGACTACGTCAGGCTTGAACTCCTTGACATAGGCGACGGCCTCCGGGCCAAGAGATGCCTCGCTTAGCACGACAAAATCCCCGAGAAGCAGTTGCTTATTCAGGGAAATGCGATCCTCCGCCGTGTCTGCTGCCAGAAGAACTTTGATAGATTCGGCCATTGGCCACCACCCCCTTCACATTGCCAGACCGACTCGGTCTCCAAGACCGAGTCGGTCTCATGGCATACACTACCCAATCGGTCCTCATCCCGACAGGCCGCGGATCGAGGTCAGGGCGGCCTCGGGCGCATCCATCCTGCTTCGGTCGCCGTAGGCACGCAGGGCCAGCCGGATCTTGCCCTTTTCCTCGGCCAGAATGAGCCGCTGTGCCTCGTCGGGAGCTACCGCCAGGGTTACCGATTTGGCAGCCGGCTGCGCCTTAGGATCCGCTCTTGGCTGCTCATTCGACTGGCCGAGAAAGCCGTTCTGCTGGTTCAGCTTGGTTACCAGGCTCACCGGTTCTTCGCCGAGGATCATTTGGGCCACGGCCAGCACCTCGACATCCTGAAGAACTACGGTGGCCATATCCTTGCCCGCTTTTTGGCTGTCGAAAACGGCGACAACGTCAACCCTGTCGCCCGGAACGATGAGGCCGCCCGAGCCGATAACCTCACTTATCCCCACCGAAACGGCCCGCTTATTGGGGGGAATGACGAAGGCGAGACCGGACTCCTCCCTCTCGGCGAAGACCTTAGAATCTAGCACCTGCTCCCCGCCAGTAATGGCGAGCCGGGTCACCTTGCCCTCGACCTTGTCGATGGCCGTGAACGCCCGCGGATGCCGGGCGTCCACCGGCATCATCTGAAGCCTCAGCATTTCCTTCGTCAAAAGGGTCCGCGGCGGCAGGTCGGCGGCGGCGACAACTACCGATGCCATCTCCACCGGCAGCGTCGCCTTGGTCGCGTTTTTGAGATACACCCAGACCATTAAAGAGGCCGTTAGTCCAAAGCCGAGGGCCAGAACCAAAGCGAACTTACCGCTCATCTGTCGCATGCCTTACATCCTCCTTCTATTCCCACAGCCTGGCGCCAATTAGGCCATCCAGGGGCTGGCCGATGTTGGCGCTCCGGCCCACCCCGTAGGCCCACCGTTGAAAGTGACCCTGTACCTCCACCAAACCCACCGGACCGTCCGTCGCACCCTCGAGGTAGAAGACGGCGAAATCCACTATCTCCACGGTCGACTTTCCCACCACCTCCGACCAGGTCTGCGCTTTGAGGATAGGCACAATGCCTATCCGGGGATTGCGAAGATCGGTGACCGGGACCGTGGCGGGAAGCCCAAGCAAGTAATTGATGCCTTGCATGGTGGGGCCAGCTACGTTGCCGGTCTCCGTCTCCACCACCCAGGTATTGGGGGGAATGGGACCTGTGGGCGGCTGGTTGTATCCGTACTTGATGTAATCACGGTAGGCGTCACCGCCAGAGCTGGAGGGAAAGTCGAGGGCCATGAAGTTGCCGATCTGGCTATTACGCGAGCCAAGCTTGAGTGTCAGCGAGCCTGGCTGAATGCTCTCTTGGGTCACACCCCAAGGCCAGATGTCTGTGGGCAAGATCTTGGTGAGCAGCGCGGTGGCCTGAGCGTCGACGTACTGGGCGTTGATGCCGAGTACGGGTGCGAAAAAGAGGTTGACGCTCCTCCGTGCTTTGACCCGCACCGCATCATTGGTGTTGTAGACGGACAATATGCTGTTCTGAGTTACCTCAGCGCGTGAGACGCCGTTTTTCTCAGCGTAGACGTATGCCATCTCCTGGGTTTGGGATACGTCGAAGGGAATCTGCTGGGCCGCGGCCAGAGCGGCGCCGTCCATGGCGTTTTGCAGCTCTCGCCGCGTCTCGAACAGGACGCCGGCGTCGACTACCAGGGCGGCGAAGCCGAGAAGCACGACCAGAATAAACGCCACAATGACGGCCACTACGCCCTTTTCTTCTCCAGCTATCTTCCTGAACATCGTCCTTGCCTTTCGGTCATTCGTCATTCCAAACGCATCGCCGAGACCGCCTTAAGAGGAAACGGGTTTGGCAGCAAACCCTGTACGAGCGGCGTCACGATGTCGACGTTGTAATTGACCGTCACCGCAAGCAGTTGACCGCCCGAGTTCAATTGCACGTTCACGGCGAAGCGGGTCGGGTCGGTGCTCATCGTCGTTCCAATCCGGTTAGCCACGTAGTTTTGGACATCCTGAACCAGGGTCGGCTGGCGGGCCGGATCGCCATACCCCACCACACCGTAGCGAGCTCCCTCCCGTGCCTCGTCGGTAATCACCAGCCAGGTCGAGAATATCCTTCCTCCCTCCACCAGTATCATGATCAAGAGGAAGAACATGGGGGCGAGAATGGCAAACTCGGTCACCGTTACCCCCTTCTGCTGACGCAAGCAGGGAAAGCGGTTGCGAGAGAACAGCCTCGATGTTAACCTCTTCCGATCTGCAACTTGCCTCACGTCATCCCTCACTGTAGGCGCATGGTTACTACGCCCTGAATCAGCACCGGGTCGACCAATCCAAGGTTACCCACCCAGGTGGAATAGGTGTGGACCCACAGAGGCACGATCACTTGGACGGGTCCGCCGGGTGTGCCTTGGGCGCCAACCACGGTAATGTCGGTCGACTTTGGCAAGATGACGTCTCCCCTTCCAACCGTGCCGCTCGAAAGATAGGCGCTAACCTTATTCTGCACCGTGCTAGCCGACTCGCCGTAGGCCGCATAGCGTGCCCCCTCCCGGGCGGCGTTGGTGGCGATGACCCAAGCATCCAACAACCGTCCAACCTCGACCACGGCGAGGAAGATCAGTACCAGCACCGGCAGGAGTAGCGCTGCCTCGACTGCGGCAAATCCGCGTTGCTTGTCATGGGAGAGGGACTTCGTTTTCATGACTCTGTTCCTGTGAGCTAACAGCCTACCACTACTGGCTGATAGCTGATACCTGATAGCTGATAGCAACTAAGCACCCAAATGCCAACGCCGGTGCGAACGGCAGCTTGCCCTTGAGCGCCGTTCCCGGTCGAACCGGCAGGTGGAGCGTGAAGAACAAGTAACGCGCGGTGGAAGCCGCCTGTCGCCTATAGACAAGGTCGGCGACGGCGATTACCCCGGCAGCAAGGGAAGCGAACAGGAGAGCAGCAAAGACGAAGTCAGGACCCATAAGGGCGCCTATAGCCAGCGACATTTTGACGTCCCCGGCGCCAATCCAGTTCAACACAAATGGACCAAGCATGATCGCCAGCGCCAGTCCTGCCCCAACCAGGCCGACCACAATGCTTGACTGACCTCCTGCCACAATGCGAAGGGCGAGGCCACCAACGAGCATCGGCAGAGTAACCCTATTGGGAATGCGCCTCTGCCGAAGGTCTGTCACAGTTGCGTATGCCAGTAGAATCACCAGCAAAACAATGGTGGCCGCCGCCATGTTGTCCATCCTTTCAGATAGGTGAAGGCTGACTGGACTTCCTCACGCCAGAAAACCCCCTCGGCAGGCCGGCATTGGTAGGGGGCGAATCCTTCCGCCGAAGGATTCATTCCTGCCACCGTTGTCGAGGGGATTAAGAAAGAGCAGAGGACTTAGACGGTCCCCGTGCTAGTCCCGATAAGGCCGCCAATAGCGGTGAACATGGCGCCGATGTTTGTGCCGAGAAGGGTTGCTCCACCAATAATAGCGATGGCAATAAGTGCTGCGAGCAGGGCATACTCCGTGGCGTCCGCTCCCTCTTCCTCGAGGACCAATCGTCTTATCATTTCCATTTGTAGCGACTCCTCCAACCTTTTTTGTTTGGGTTTACCGTCGGGCTTTGGTCTTAGCACCTGATCGATGGCTGGACGGCCCCCTCGACAGACCAAGGCAAAAAGACGCATCCTTCCCTCGAAGGATGCGCTCCTGCCCGCCCGTTGCCGAGGGGGCTTGGAAGGGGCGAATCAAGCCAGAGGGCAGATGCACCGCCTAGACGGTCGCCGACTTGGTGCCGATGAGACCACCGATTGCGGTGAACATGGAGCCGATGTTTGTGCCCAGAAGGGTTGCACCACCGATGATAGCAATAGCGATAAGTGCCGCGAGAAGGGCGTACTCAGTGGCGTCCGCTCCCTCTTCCTCGATGACCAGCCTTTTTACCAGTTCCAACATTGTCTTCTCCTTCCACCTGTTTTTTTGGTTTTGCCCTTGTGTTCCTGGACTTCTCTTGCCGGCGTCCCCTGGGAGAAAGCCGGGGGTCCACGCCTGTGGGCGATTCAGCGTTCACCCGTGAACGGGATCACACCGCGCTGGCTTGGGTGCCGAGGTAACCGCCCAGGGCCGTGAAAAAGCCCCCGATATTCTGCCCTACCAGAGCGGCACCCCCAATAATCGCTATGGCGATCAGCGCCGCTAACAGCGCGTATTCCGTAGCGTCAGCCCCCTCTTCCTCTCTGAGCAGCTTACCGATCAGCACCATTTTCGTCACCCCCTTTCCGCTGTGGTCACCTATCCCTGCGTTTCACCCTATTAGAGGCCGATACTGGGAGGAAAATACGCTTTAGGTGCGTTGGGGGGAGGAGGTGTGACGGTGATCACTGCGAGAGGCAAAACCTACAAGGAGGACCAACGTTACAGCAAGGAAGAAGACCGAGATGGCCACGCCGAGCTTGAAGCTGAGGGGGTCGTAGCGGAACTCTACCAGGCTTTCGCCGGCCGGGAGCCCCACGGCGCGGAAGGCGGCGTTCGCTTGAAAGATGTCACTGGGGCTGCCGTTTACCCACGCTTTCCAACCGGGGTAATAGGAATCGCTCAGGATCAGGTAGCCCGCCGCCCCGGTCCTGGCAGTAACGATCACTTGACGTGGCCCATACTCCGCCACGGTTGCCCCTGACTTACCTGCCGCTTGAACGCCGGTGGATGGCCCGGCCGCGAGAAGACCGTCCAGCCGTTTCCCTAGCGACGCCAGAAATCCGGATCGTAGGGGCTCCATAAGGACGACCGCGCTACGAGGGTCGAACTCGGGCTTCGCGATCGCCGCTAGCGCCTCCGGAAGAGTTGGGACTGTGATAGCCTTGCCGCTGACCACGTACGCCCGTTCGAGGTAGTCAGGGTTTTCGTAAGCCGGGCTTTGCCCAAGCAGGGCCAACCTCAGATCGCTGTTCGCCGGCAGCGTGTCGCTCAGAACGTAGCGCACGTTCATCAACCCTAGAAGTCGCCCGTCAAACCCCGACGCGTCAACGGCCTTCAGGAACTCGGTTGTCGAGCCTACCTTCAGGGGATCGTAATTGTACGACTCGTAGAGGCCGGCCGCCATGGCCGTATCCGGAGTGGCCATGTCCCGAATGGCCTTGACTTCGGTCGGATCGTTCGAGCCAAACGTGCGAAAGCTGTGCGTGTCGTAGAACTTCGCGAGGAAAGCGCTATCCGGGGTATAGATACGGGACAACCTGTCGGTTTCGCCAAGCTGATCGAGGAGCGGCATGCCGCCACTGTCGTAGACCTGCGGCTGAGTGGTGGGATTCAGAGGAAAGCCGAAGACGATGAGATCGGCCGCAACGAACATCCCAACGGCCAGTTGCCACCATCTTCTCGGCAAAGATCGCAAGAACAGAACGGCCAGGCCCGACAGAGCTAGCATACCACCAAGCTTGCCGATTGAACCTATGAGGGTTGCGGCGATCTCCTCGTTCCGGTTCACGACGAGGCCGAGGGCAACCATAGCAACGCCGATGCCGATGCCAACTGTAAACACGATCTTCCCCCGCTCATGGACTTTCGCCGAGCCTGCCCGGGTGAGCAGGGAGTCCGTTCCTATTCCCGCCAGGGTCCCGGCCGCCAAAGTGTAGAGGAACAGGAACCTGGCGGGAGCCTGGAAGAAGCTGAATCCCGGAACGTGGCCAAAGATGAACGGGTAAACAGGAAGAAAACGTCCCAGGGCAAACAGAAGGGATACGGCGATTGTGCCCAGGAGAAATATCCTCGGCGCCCGCGACAGCTTCACCGGCGCTAGCAGGCCAACGGACGCGGCCAGCAGGGGAAAGACGCCCACGTAGCCCGCTGCCTCCCAATAGTTGCCCGGCCCCCAATAATTGCCCGCGCCCGGGTTGCCGAAGAAGTCCGGCGCCAGTAGGCCAGCCAGTTGCCAGGGAACCAGGGAATAGTTCATGGCAAACTCGTACTCGGCTCCGCCCGACCGTACCGAGTTTACAGCTAGCTCGGCCGTGGGCAGTAACTGAATGGCGGCCAATCCGATGCCGAGGCAAAGCATGGTCAAAACGGGGAGGCAGGCGCGCACTGGAGGCAGGGGCTTCAGCCAGATTCGGGTCGGGCCCGCCGAACTCGATATCTCTTTGCTCAGTGGTGGAAGCCTGCTAAATTGCCAGGCGCGGCATAGGGTATAGAGGACCACGAGGATGAGCGAGTAGAAGCTCAATTGGGCATGGCCCGCCAGTAATTGGAGGGACACCGCCAGCGCTCCCAGAAGGATGAGGGTCGTGGTCCGCCTTCGATCACGCTCCCTCGGGCGCAGGGCTGCTTCCGCCAAGGCCAGCTCGAGGGGCAGCCAGGCCGACGCGCTCGTCATGCTCAGGAACTCGGCCCGCGAGATGAGGAAGCCGCCAAAAGCGTAGCTCAGCCCCGACACAAAGCTGGCAAACCGGGACAGGCCCAGGACCCGGCCAAAAACGTACATGAAGATGCCCGCCAGCCCTACGTGCAGCACCACGCTATAGCCCATCGCCTTCTCGATGGAAAAGAAGAGAAAAATGACGTTGAGAGGATAGAACACCGCACTCTGCAAGTTAGCGGCCAGGGGCGTGCCATTCCCCAAATAGGGGTTCCACAGCGGCACCTGACCGGCCAGATAGGATTCGACGGCAAACTTGCGCCAGGGGAAGAATTGGAGGAGAGGCGTGCCCCAATGGAGCACATCACCGGTGAACACGAGCTTCCAGAAAAGCAGCAACGACAGGCCAAAGAGAAGAGCCGCCAGACCCAAGTCCGGTTTGAGCTTGCCTCTTGCTAGTTCACCCATGCCAATCAGCCCAGCCTCTCTTTTTGCGCTAGCTCACGAAGACGCCTGTTCAGAACCATCAGCATGGCCCCCGTTGCCCCCAGCAACGCCAACGCCGCCAAGAGCGCCAGCTCACGGGAACCCTGGAAAAGGTACAGGTAGACGAACCAGAAATCGGGGAAGTTCAAGCCCGCCAGTTGCGTCTCCTCAAGCACCTCCACGCTTCTTTCCGCCTCGGATCGTCCCTCGGTGTCCAGCCTCGCTCGCTCCGCGGCGAAATCACCGCCCACCTTGGCCAGTTCCCCCGGTCCGGCGGCGTTGGCCAGAACGGCGGCCAGTGACGTCCATTGTCCCACTAACGGCGAACCCGCCGGCTGAAAAATCACACGCTCGTACATGCCATCAGGATCGTTCGTAAAGGCCACCAGTAGATAGCGAGTGTAATCTACTCCGACCGCCGAGACCTGCACAATCAGCCCTAGCGCTACCGCTACGGGCAGGAGGCGCCGGCCAACCCTCTGGGGAAGTCCCTGTGTCCTGTACAAGGCGCCGATGACTAGCACAAGAAAGGGCAAGACGGGCAGCATCAAGCGCGGCCCCCAGCTCCATCCCCCCTCCCAGAACCTATAGGGTGCGTGGAACAACAACCATACGAGGCCCAAACCGGCGAAGAACAGAGCCTCCCTCTTCCGCCAGCGAAAGAAGGCGACCGAGACAATAAGGGATATGATGAGGACCGGGCTGTACCAAATCAGGCCCTTGCCTGGACTCAATAGCAGGCCATATAAGCCTTCGACGAACAACCGGTTCCATGCAATGGATTCATAGCCCGTGACGAAAGGAGAGCCAAAGCGGGCGAAGTTGTACCAGCCAATCAGAGCGAGAATGGCGGCGAGGGGAAGAAAGAAGGCGCCCGCCTCCAAAGCCAATCTGAGAATTTCGACACGCTGAGGCGCCCTCACCCTAACCCTCTCCCACTGCGGCGGGAGAGGGAACAGTCCCCTCTCCCGTCCTTCCGCAGGATGGGAGAGGGTTAGGGTGAGGGCACTCTGCAGCAAGGCTGATTTCAGAGCAGACGGAAGAGAGGACAAGATGCCTCGCCCCTCGTTACCCGTGGTGGTGTCGCATCCAACATGGCGGGATCCAATGATACCTCTCTCACGGACGATCGCCAGCCAGTACAAGACGAACACGGGAAGTAGTACCCCTGTCGACACCCTGGCCATGACCGCAAACCCAAGGGCAACGCCTGCCAGCGCGGACCACATCAGGGGTTTGGGGGAAGGTGATGAGCGAACCAGGCAAAGGGCCGATGCGACGAGCAGCAGGCCTGCAAGGGGCTCGCCGAAGTACGATTTGGCATACGGCCAGGCCATCGTTGCCAGGCCGTAGATCAGGGCGGCCACGAGAGAGGCGCGCAAACCGAATCCCAGTGAAGAAGCGTAGGCAAATAGGACAGCGCAAGCTAGAGCGGATATCACGGGATTCAACATTGTTGTGGCAAATCTCGTGGTGAAGTAAGGATCCACTGAGGGAGCCGCAAAGGCCATTAGCTTGCCTGCATAGTAGAAGGGGATCGTCACCAGCGACTGGCCAAGGCCGTACATCGAGTACACCCGGCCATCCGTGCCCCGTTTTGCCGTCTCCGTCGCGAAGGACAGACTATGCCCTTCCGTTCCCCGCGGTCCGACGCTCGTCTCGAACACCGACTCGCCGGGCACGTCGAAGCTCCCACGCTCCGCAATGCTTCTTGCCACCTGAAACACCGCTTCGCCATCCCGGTTGACGATGCGCCCGTTGGCCGTCAGCAAGTACAGGAACAGAAAGAACCAGAAAATCTGTAATCCCAGCTTGCGAGGCGATGGGCTAGCCGCAATAAAGTTACGAGCCAAAAACGACTCCTATCACTAAGCAGTTACGCAGTGCTGACTCGAATAGCCCGGGCCTACGCCCGTCCGTAGGGGCGAAGCATTGGCGCTGGGTTTCCGACTGGGAATCGCGCTTGTTCGCCAATGCTTCGCCCGCCCCGAGTCTGCACCACGCCCGAGCCTGTTCCCTGCGGCTCTTGCGGCAACAACCCGGGCGGGCAAAGCATTCGCAATCACGGTTGAGAGCCCAGATTGAACTGATTCTGCGAATGCTTAGCCCCTACGAGCACAGCACGTCGACCTCCACAGAAGGCGACCGCGTAACTCCTGCCACTAATTTGTGACGCGAAAAATCGCGACGTCGCCGTTCTCAAAGACGGACCGGAGATACTGTCTGGCAGCCGGATCGTACGGCCTCAGCTCCCGCTCACTCCTGCCATAGTAGACCAGCGCGATGCCGTACTTTAACAAGAATTGCCTTTCCTCCTCCGGGTCCATCCCGCCAGCAAAGAACTCGCCGAGAAGATCCATCTTCTCCTCCGCCCTGACGGTCTCGAAGGGATGGCCGTAGAACACCCGATTGCCGGCAAGGGCCGGGATGATGTTTCCGGTAGTATCCAACGCCAACACCGTGTCCCTGTGCGAGGAGTTCTCGCTTAACCAGCGAATAGCGCTGGCTTCACCCTCCGTGAGATACAAGGGATATGGATGGCTCCCGTCGCGCACGGCCAGGAAAGTGGCCAGGAATAGGTTGGAAGGGACCATCGCCACCACGAGAACGGCCAGAAGCCCTTTCCTTGTATTACGCGTGGCGACGAAGCCATAGAAGCCGATCACGGCAAGCAGGGCCAGATCGACGTGAAAGCCGGTAATCAGCCGTCGTTGGAGGCCGAAGGGAACGTACAGGAGAAAGGGCGTGACGAACACCCATACAAGCAGAAGTTGGCGGGCCGCAGGGGAGACGAAGAGTGGCTTTCTCGATCGCCACAACTGCGCCACGCCCAAGGCGGCAAGAGCCGCGAGAAGACCGTAGCCAAGCAAGTAGTCGTAGGGCGGCGGCGAAGGCGTGAGGTTTTGTGACGACCACTCCCGAAGAATCGGGTTCATATACAGCGCTACGTAGTCGTTGGCCAGACCCGGGAGAGTAAGGCCGACGAGCAGCCCCAGGTAGCCTACCTCCCGCCAGTCGATGCACCTCTGTGCCAGCCAGCGCCCTAGCAGCCAGACCACGGTTACGGCGAAGATGGTGACGATCAAGAAAGGCTGGATGAACGTCTGAACGAGACCCAGGAGGCCGGCGATGATAGCAAATCTGACCTTCTGTTGCTCGATTGCTTTCAGCATCGCGAACAAGGCGATTACGAGCAGCCCGATGCCCAGCGGGAAGTGCGGGTTGGCGAAGATGGCCGCGTAGGTGACGGATTCGGGAACCATCATATCTGAGGGCAGGTGGCCAAACAGAGACGTCAGCCAGCCAAAGCCGGAGCTAAGGGCCGCGATGGCAAAGCAAGCCCAGGCCCGGCCGGCGTGCCTGAAAAGGGAGAGAGCCACGTAGAAGATGGTCACCAGCAGGAAGGCGCCGAAGAGAACGCGGGCCAGATGGTAGGTCACGACAAGTGGCAGCCCGAGAGTGGAACTGAGCCTACCGAGGGCCAAGTAGAAGGTGAAGACAAAAACCCCCTCGTGATCCTCCGAGGTATAGGGAAGGCGAAAGTCCCATTGCTCCCTTGCTCCCTCCTGCATCTTGGCGAGGTACGAGTAGCCGTCCTGCGGGTTTACCAGAATCCCGCCGAACTGCGTTCCGGCAGGCGCCACGACGTAAGCGTACAGGTAGGGCAGCAGCGTCGATCCGGCCACAAGCAAGGCGCAGACCGCTACCACGACCAGGCGACGCCATCTCTGCGTCCCCTCGCGCCCCTTGCCGTTTTCGACAGACAACGCTTCCACGTGCGAATTCTACCACCGGCGCGAGGGCAGGGAAATAGGATGGAAGTACTAGGCTGTTTGGGCCGGGTGGTCTTCTAGCAGATGAACTCCTACCTCGTGCTACCTCGTCGGACTTGCCGCCGTTGGGAGCGTTGGCAGCATCTGTGCGTCGAAGACCACTCTCTTGCTTTCGTGGTCACGGATGAATGCTTTTACTACGAAGGTGCCTGGACCCGGGAGCTGGAGCTGGAGCTGAAACGCAAGCACGATTCTTTGGGATTCGGCCTGCCCTATGGTTGGGGGGCGGCCTGCGTTGAAGTTCAAGCCTAGTTTGGCTAGTTCGACGTTGTCCTGATTCTCAACACTGAGCGCAAGTGGGTGATTCATGTTGGTCGCATTCCATGGGACCAAAATCCCCGCCGCAAGAGACATGGACTGCTGTTGGGCAAAGTCGGCCACATAAATACGATCCCAACCGCCGCCCATCATGTACACCCGGCTCTCACTCTTGACATGGCGCTATGGCGCCAATATAATGGGCGGCGTCACACCCCTTTGCCGGTTTCCTTGATAACATATATCATTTTCTGGCAGAGCGACGAAGTGATCGATCCCGCCCAGCGGGACCGCCCTCGACCTCTGCCAGGGGACAGAAGGAAAACTATGAACGCCAATGCTGGCCGAACGGCGGTTCTCTCCTTCCTTGCCCTCGGCGCGCTTGCCCTTCTCCTCGCCTTCGCCTCCGGACCGGCTGGCGACCTTCTTGCCCGCAATGCCACGGGGCCGGTCCTCGCGACGGTCGACGTGAACATCGCCGACAGCGGCCTCGACCCCGCCGTCATCACGGTGACGGTGGGAAGTCAGGTCGTCTGGCACAACTCCACCGCCGTTTCCCACACGCTCGCCGCTGGCCAGCCCTACCGGGTCTACCTGCCAGTGGCTGTCAGGGCCTATACCGGGAGCGCCAACCAAGCTCAGACCGTGGGCCGGGAATCGCCCGTCGCGCCCAGCACCGCCAGCCTCGGCGGCACGCTGGCACCCGGCGGCGTCTACACCTACACATTCGCCAGCGCCGGCTCCTTTCCCTACTACCTGTCCACCCTGCCCCGCGCCGACGGCCGGGTCGTCGTGCAGGAATCGCCGGCCACGGCAACCGCCACTGCCACGGCAACGACAACCGCCACGGCGACATCTACGCCAACCGCTACTCCCGGCGGACTGCCGGCCGACCCGGAGACCCAGGCTTCCGCCGTGGACCAGAGCCAGAGCACCGTGGTGGGCGAGGTCACCTCCTTCCTCTACACCGGCAGCAATCCCATTCAAACCGGGGTCGTCTCCGGCACCATCGTCATCACCCGGGCCGCCGTGCTCCGAGGGCAGGTCCTGACGGCCGATAGCCAGCCGTTGACCGGGACGGTGATGACCGTAGTCGACCATCCGGAGTTCGGGCAGACCCTGAGCCGGGCCGACGGCATGTTCGACCTCGCCGTGAATGGCGGCGGCAGCCTCACCGTCAGCTACGCTAAGAATGGCTACCTGCCCGCAAGGCGTCAGGTCACCGTTCCCTGGCAGGATTACACCTGGCTGCCGGACGTCGTGCTGACGTCCCGGGACGTCAACGTCACGACCGTCGACCTCACGTCCAGCTCGCCGGTTCAGGTGGCGAGAGGCTCCGTCATCTCCGACGCCGACGGCCTGCGGCAGGCCACGGTCCTCTTCCCGCAGGGCACCGGCGCCGTGATCACCCTTACCAGCGGCGCCACCCAAACCCTAACCAGCCTCAATGTGCGGGCTACCGAATATACGGTGGGCGACAACGGGCCCAAAGCCATGCCCGCCCAGTTGCCGCCCAACAGCGCCTACACCTACGCCGTCGAGCTCGGCGTGGATGAGGCCGAGGCCGCTGGCGCCATCGGTCTCCGCTTCAGCCAGCCCCTGCCGGTCTACGTCGAGAACTTCCTCAGCTTTCCCGTGGGCATCACCGTGCCGGTTGGCTATTTCGACCGGTCGCGGAACGCCTGGGTGCCCAGTGACAACGGTCGGGTGATCGGCATCCTCACTCCTACTCTCGGCCTGGCCGAGATCGACGTGGACGGGAGCGGCACGGCGGCCATCAGCGCCACCCTGGCGGCGCTGGGAATCACCGACGCCGAGCGCCAGCGGCTGGCCGCCCTCTACGGCCCCGGCCAGAGCCTCTGGCGTTGGGCGGTCCGCCACTTCTCGGCCTGGGATGCCAACTGGGGCTGGGGGCCGCCGGCGGACGCCCAGCCGCCGACTAACGACCCACCCCGACCCGTCGACAAGGGCCACCAGTGCGATTGCGAGAGGGGTTCGCTCGTCGAGGTCCAGAACCAGATCCTCGGGGAGACGCTGGAGCTGGTGGGGACGCCGTTCGACCTCAACTATCGCAGCGACCGGGTGGAGGGGTACGACGCCGCTTACTGGCTGGATATTCCCCTGAGCGGCGGCAGCGTCCCGGCGAGCCTCGTCCGGATCGACCTCGAGGTGGCGATCGCCGGGCGGCTGTTCAGGCAGAACTACGCCAGCGCGCCCAACCAGACCGCCACCTTCGTGTGGGACGGCCTCGACGCTTACGGGCGAGCGGTGCAAGCAAGGCAGACAGCCACCGTGCGCGTCGGCTACGTCTACCGGGGCGTGTACCAGCGGGTGGAGCGCTTCGGCTACAACGGCAACGGCACCCCCATCAGCGGCAGTCGGACACGGCGGGAAGTCACCCTGTGGCAGGGCTTCTACGTGAACGTGGGCACAGTGCAGTCGCTGGGACAGGGTCTCGGCGGCTGGACTCCCGATATCCAGCACGCCTACGACCCCCTCGACCACGTCCTCTATCTGGGCGATGGCTCACGCCGCGGCGTGGGAGTTACGGCCTTCGTGGTAAGCAGGTTCAGTTTGGGGGGCTTCACTCTCGGAAGGGCAGTGGGTATAGCCCCGGGGGCCGATGGCAGCCTGTACGCCGCCGATGACCAGTACCACCGCGTCGTTAGGATTAGCGCTAGCGGTATTGTCACCGGCTTTGCTTCCGGCTACAACCCCTACGGTTGTGGCCAGAATGTCGGCGATGGGGGACCGGCTCACAACGCTTGCCTCTATTATCCTTATGACGTTGCCTCGGGCCCCGACGGCAGTCTTTACATTGCCGACTCTGGCAACGTTCGCATTCGCCGGGTCGATGCGAGCGGGATCATCACCACCGTGGCACGCGTTTCCACCTCGCGCCTCGCCGTCGCTCAGGACGGCTCTTTGTACTTCGACGTCTGGGGGAGCAGCTACTATTCTAAACTTGTTCGACGCCTGGGTCCGGATGGAATCATTAGAACTGTGGCCGGCACCGGAGCTTACGGCGGACCGCTGGGCGACGGGGGGCCGGCCACTGAGGCGTACCTCAGCGCGGGTATCGGCGGCCTTGCCATCGGGCCTGATGGTAGCCTCTACATCTCCGACAGGGATCAGCATCGTGTTCGCCGTGTAACCCCGGACGGCATCATCAACACGGTCGCCGGGACCGGCAGCTACGGGTTCAGCGGCGACGGCGGGCCCGCCACGGAAGCCCGCCTTAGTTCACCTCAATCCATTGCCGTCGCGCCTGATGGCCGACTCTTCATCCGCGACGGCGGGAACAAACGCATTCGCGTGGTTGCCACCAATGGAATCATAACCACTCTGGCCGGCAATGGGTCTGCTTCGTACAGCGAAGGCGTCCCCCCGGCGACAACTGGCGTCGGGGATTACGGCGGTCTCGCCATGGGGCCTGACGGCAGCCTGTACTTTGCCCAGGGGGACCGGATTCGCCGCATATTCCCGCCCCTGCCGGGCTTCTCGGCTGGCGATCTGCTGGTTCCCTCGGAGGATGGCACGCTCGTCTACCGGTTCAACCCCGCCGGCCGCCACTTGCAAACCCTGAGCGCCCTCACCAGGGCCGTCGTGCACGAGTTCGGCTACGACAGCGCCGGCCGCCTCGTCCAGATTCAGGACGGCGACGGCAATACCACCACCGTCGAGCACGATGGGAGCGGCAATCCGACCGCCATTGTCGGCCCCTATGGCCACCGCACCACCCTGACCGTCGACGCCAACGGCTACCTCGCCAGCGTGGCCAATCCGGCGGGCGAGACCACCCGCCTCGCTTATGCCGAGGGCGGGCTGCTCACCAGCCTTACCGATCCCAAAGGCAACACTCATTCCTACAGCTACGACAGCCGCGGCCGGCTCGCTCGCGACGCTTCGCCGGCCGCCTCGGGCAGCCTCCAGACCCTAAGCCGCACGGAGATAACGGCCGGCTACGAAGTAACCCGCACCACCGCCCTGAGCCGCACCACCGCCTACCGGGTGACCACCTCCTCGTCAGGAGTACAGACCGGGCGCAATACCCTTCCCGACGGCGCTCAGAGCCAGAAGCAGACCGTCCCGAACGGCACCACCGTCGCCCTCAGCCCGGAAGGAGTGAGAAGCAGCCGGGTTGAAGGACCGGACCCCCGCTTCGGCATGATGGCGCCCCTCGACAGCTCCCGGCTCATCACCACGCCCCTCGGCCTGGCGATGTCGGCCAGCGTGGCCCGCACCGCCACCCTGACCAACGCCGCCAACCTCTTGAGCTTGAGCCGTCTCAGCGAGACGGTCACCATCAACGGCCGGGCGTTCCACAGCGCCTTCCTCGCCCCCAGCCTGACCTTCACCGCCACGTCGCCGCTGGGGCGGCAGGTCACGACGACGGTCGACAGCCAGGTCCGGCCCACCGGCTACGCCGTCCCCGGCCTCGACCCCCTGAGCTTCGCCTACGACGCCCGCGGCCGCCTCATCAGTGCGTCGGCCGGCAGCGGCGCCGAGGCCCGCGCCGTCACCTACACCTACGGCGTCAGCGGCTACCTCGCCAGCGTCGCCGACCCCCTGGGACGCACCGAAAGCTACGGTCGCGACCTAGCCGGGCGGGTCGTCACCCAAACCCTGTCCGATGGCCGGGCCACCGGCTACGCCTACGACGCCAACGGAAACGTGGTCGCCGTCACGCCCCCGGGCCGGCCGGCTCACACCTTTGGCTACGACTCTCTCGACCAGACCGCGGTCTATACGGCGCCCACCGTTGGCGGTCTCACCACCACCCGCTACACCTACGACGCCGACCGGATGCTCACCCGCATAGACCGCCCCGACGGCTCCACAGTCGACCTCGCCTACGACGCCGCCGGGCGTCTCGTAACTGTAACCCATCCTTTGGGCGCCATCGGCGTGGGCTACGGCATCACCGGCAGCCTGCCCCTCACCATCGCCGCGCCGGGCGGCATCACCCTGGCCAACAGCTTCGATGGCGCGCTGCTGACCCGCCAGGCCCTGACCGGACCGGTCTCCGGCACGGTAAACTTTGGCTACGACAGCTTCTTCCGGGTGGCCAGCCTCGGCGTGGGCGCCAGCGGTCTGGTCAGCTTGACCTACGACGCCGACGGCCTCCTCGTCCGCTCGGGAGACCTGTCCCTCGGCCGCGACGCCCGCAACGGTCTGGTGGTGAGCACCACGCTCGCCGCCGTCACCGACACCTACGGCTACAGCGGCTTCGGCGAGCTGACCAGCCATCGCGCCATCACCACGACTGGTGGTGCCGCCCTCTACGACGCCCGGTACGCCCGCGACCGCCTCGGCCGGGTCAGCCGGCTGACGGAGACCGTCGGCCTGACGACCGCGGTTTACACCTACGCCTACGACCTCGCCGGCCGGCTCATCACGGCCACCATGGACGGCGCCGTGGTGGGCGCCTACACCTACGACGCCAACGGCAACCGCCTGACCTACGCCGGCCAGTTCCCCGCCGTCGCTGCGGCGACCTACGACGACCAGGATCGCCTGCTCGCCTACGGCGCCGCCGTCTACACCTACACCGCCAGCGGCGAGCTCCGGCGCAAGGTCGCCGGCTCGCAGACCACCGCCTACGAGTACGACGCCCTCGGCAACACCGTGGCCGTCACCCTTCCCAACGGCACGACCATCGGCTATCTGGCGGACGGCCAGAACCGGCGGATCGGCAAGCGGGTGAACGGGACTTTGACCGAGGGCTTTCTCTACCAATCCGGCCTCCAGCCCATCGCCGAGCTGGACGCAACCGGCCAGATCGTCAGCCTCTTCGTCTACGGCAGCCGGGCCAACGTGCCCGATTACCTGGTGAAGGAGGAAACCACCTACCGGATCGTGGCCGACCACCTCGGCAGCCCCCGGCTGGTGGTGAACGCCCAAACCGGGGCGGTGGCCCAGCGGCTGGACTACGACGAGTTCGGCCGGGTCCTGAGCGACACCAATCCCGGCTTCCAGCCCTTCGGCTACGCCGGCGGCCTCTACGACCCCGACACCGGCCTGGTGCGCTTCGGGGCGAGGGACTACGACGCCGAGACCGGCCGCTGGACGGCCAAGGACCCCATCGGCTTCGCTGGCGGCGACACCAACCTCTACGCCTACGTGAGGAACGACCCCATCAACCGCGTCGATCCCTCGGGCCTCGACCTCAGGCTGGTCAGAATGAGTCCGCTCGCGCAGATGACTCAGCTAGCCCAAAGTCCGCTTATGCAGATGAACATGCTCGCCCAAAGTCCGTCCGCGAAGCTCACCGATGCCCAGGCGATGGGCCTCCAGTTATTTAACAACGAGGGCGTGCTTACTAATGTGCCGTGCAAGGCGGATGGAAAGGACCCAAAAAAGAGGGGATTCATCCGGTCGGTAGGTGAGGCTCCGGATTTCAGTCAAATGATGGAGGGCCAGAACTCACTGGAAGTAGGGTCCTTGCCTTTCCAAATCGGTGAGATGCATGAGGCCATCGGACAAGTGACGCGTATACAGGCAGCGATGGAGAGTCGGCAGATGGCCATCCCTCTCACCATTAAAGATTAATCTCTTGTGTCCGGACGCAGCACAGACCTGACACTGACCTAATTCTGGCATTTCTCATCTCTTCACGCTTCTTGCCCGGCCGAGGAATACGACGGACGACCACAGCACTTCGATCGGACCAAGGAGTTCGGGCGGTTTTTGGACGGTGAAGTTGCTGGTGCATCCGCCCAGTCTATGCAATTGTAGGGGCGGCTCGTCCTTCCTAAGAAGGACCCAAGGCGATCTGCCGCCGATGGGCGTTTGGAGGGCGCTTCTCGAAGCGCCCCTACGGGAGTACCAGGAGCTTGCCGGGTGCATCGTCACGCTGCCACGAGTCTTTTCTCGCGGGTGCGCGTCATCTATCGCGACGAATGAGCAAGGCGGCGCTGGGCGGCCCAGGGACGGGCCTCAGCGAATGGGCACCGAATAAGCGAATAGCCGCTGTCGAAAGAGTTCAGATTCGAGGAGACGACCTAGCTTCCTCCACATCGTCACGCCCGCGAAAGCGGGCATCTAAACAGAACTCGGGGGCCTGGATTCCCGCTTGCGGCGGGAATGACGGGATCTTCTGAAGTGGGTCCCCCCGACTCTGAACAGTCACCATCGCGATAACTCGTTGACTGTAGGTCTCACTCATGCTAGACTGTGCGATGAGAATACGGAACCCTGTTGGGTCGCTTTTGTTCGGGCTCGAGAAGGAGTGTCGGGCGCGGCTTGCGGGCGAGCTTAGTGGAGTAGCGGATGACCAAAGCAGGCGGTCACAGATGGCTGGATAGCTTACATATCTCCGCAGTTCGACCGGTTTCCATGCTACGCATACGAGGCCATCGCCTCCCGTGGCCGAGAACCCCGGGGCTCAGGATCCTCTGTTTGCTAAGCACTATTCTCCTCATGGCTGGCTTCTTCTGGTTGTCTCAGCCGCCTTCCAGCACGCTGACCGCCAGCCCTGTCGTTCAAGTCTGCATCGCTCTGGACGGCTCAGGCAGTATCGCGAATGCAGACTTCAACACTATGAAGGAAGCACTGGCGACGGCTATCGAGGATAGCAACGTTGTGCCTCCGGTTGGCATCGTGGAACTTACGGTGCTCCAGTTTGGTGGAGTGATCTATGAAACGCCGATCATCGTCGAGCCGGTCGTAATAAGCAGCACGGCGACGGCGAGCGCAGTGGCCAATGCTATTCGGGCCACGGCAAAACTGGGAGGGTTCACTCCAACGCATGCTGCCATCGATTCTTGCACACAGAAGATCACCGGCTCACCCAACTTCGCGGTCGCCGTGAAGCAGGAGATCAACATCTCCACCGACGGCGATCCCGACAATCAGTCCTGGGTCATCACATCCCGGGACAGTGCGGTGGCAGCGGGCATCGACGAGGTGGATTTGGAAGCCATCGGCAGCTCTCCCTCGATTGACAAGATGCTGCAGATTGCCTGGCCTCGACCGGGGTATGTTGCTCCCCCCTTCGACGGCGGTGGGTTTGTCATTCAGGTTAGCACCTTTGCCGATTACGCCAGCGCTATCCGCCAGAAGCTGACGGAGATTATTCCCAGGCCAACTAGCACTAGCACCTCGACGCCGACTCAGACGGGCACCCCCACGGAGACGGGTACTGCCACCTCCACTCCGACGGTGACCAAAACGCCGACGGTGACCAGCACTCCCACAACAACGTCCACGCCAACGGCAACCAGTACGCCGACGGCAACCGGGACCAACACCGCCACGCCAACGGCAACGCCCACATATCGTAGCCTTTACTTGCCCCTGGTCATGAAGCCGGTGCCAACCCCCACTGCCGCGTGGGTCACCATCATTCAAGAGGATTTTGAGGGTGCGTTTCCGGGGGCCTGGCGAGTTTTCGATAATCGCTATGGGTACGGGGAGTATTACTGGTCCAAGAGCGATTGCCGGCCCTATGCCGGTTCCTATAGCGGCTGGGCTTTCGGTGGCGGTGCCGATGGGAGCAACCTACCATGTGGGAGTTGGTACCCCACTTACGCCGATAGCTGGATGGTGTACGGTCCCTTTAACCTTGCCAATGCCCAACGTGCTGAACTGACCTTCCAGGAGTGGAACCATCTGCTTGTCAATCCGGTTAGCATCGACCTAAGAGTCGCCGCCTTCTCGATTGATGGCACCCGTTTCTATGGTTGGAGCGGCGAAGGGCAGGTATCGCCCACCTGGAACACTTTCAACTTTGACCTTAGCAACGTGCCGACCCTGGGCAGTATCTTGGGCCAGCCGAACGTTTGGTTCGCCCTCGTGTTCCGAAGCGCCGAGTGGTACAATACTTACGAAGGACTCTACGTCGATAATATCCTCTTGAGAAAGCTTGTATCAGGGACCGCCGCCGCATCTCCGCCAGCCGGCCAAAGCCCCGGTAACCCGGTCTATCTGGTACGTCCGCATTCGCCTTAGAAATTGGAGAAATCTGAACATCTGAAGACGATATTGACATGGTGGCGAGCAAGTGCTAGTATGATGCGGGATCGACGCAGACGGTTGCTCCCGACACTTCTTGCTGGGAGACTAGACGGTCAGTATTAGTACGCTCAACTGAACTTCGCACCTGACGTACTAACAAGGGTCTTTTCATCGCCATAATGACACGCTCGCTGACACGCGAATCTGCTATACTGACCTCACTCAGGCCGAGGCATGCTGCCCTGACCGATGGGCCCGTCGGGCAGAGGTGGGAAGCCTAATGGCGAACTTCCAAGTAACAAAGGAGAAAGCCGTGAAAGTCAAGACCAACCTAAAGGCAGGCTTCAAGCTGCCACCATTCTGTGTCCCCTACTCTCATGACGAGGCCAAGAACCCGCTCGGTTCCAACAGGTGTAGTTCGGACACGGATTGCGACGGCTGCAGGGTGTGCAATAGCAACGGCTGGTGTCATGGTCGGGGCGATAAGGAAAGCATGATATAGATGCCGGCTCTTTCAGAGTCCGTCAAGGCCACGATAGCCGGGCATTTGTCAGGACGACGTGGAAGCTCTTGTTCGGGGTAAATCTGCCCAGCCAAATGGGCCGTTGGCTGGGCGACCCCATCCCATTTAGGGTGCGATTCTCGCCAGGAAACTGAGGATCGCTTCCACATACTGGGGATAGAGGTCGAGGGCCTCGCCAAGGCTGGCGTGGATGATGGCGTCGCCAAGCACGTCGTACTCATGGACCAGCCGGTTGCGAAGTCCGGCCGAAGGGGCAAGTCTAAGGGCGAGATCCATGTCGAGGGCAACTTGCCAATGAAGCAGATCGATCTGCTCTATGTTGATGTGTCGGCCTCACTCCCGCTCCGGAGTTTCCAGACAATCTGCGCTTTCCCGCTTGGATGCTACCTGACCCAAACCAATGCATACTGGCACAATATCATATAGCTATAAACAGCCAGTTCTTCCGATAGTGTTACCGGCGGAATTGTGTGCCGTCGAGTCGGCAGGGATAGTGCGCGGCCGGGTCTGGGTGATTATGGTTTCGCCCGTACTTTTGTACGGGCGCTAGTGGGAATGCCGATGGGCTGTCAGGGTCTTGGAGAAGAGCCTC
>JACPQF010000067.1 GCA_016190625.1 Chloroflexota bacterium
AGCGCGATGAGGGTCTCATGACTGGCGTTACGAATGTCAATATCCATACCTACATTCTAACGCTTATTTGCTAATAAGTCCAGGATCCAAAACTCGTCCCATTCAATCTGAACTGTTACCAAGTGGGTTTTTGATTGCCGAGGTCGGTCGGAATGTGATATACTCCAGGCGAACAGTTAGCAAAGAAAGCCTCATCGGGTGACCCAATGGAGACAGCGGGGCCGAAGGTTGCGGTGGCAACACTTGGCTGCAAGGTGAATCAGGCCGAGAGCGAGGCCATGATGAGGGAGTTCGTCGATGCCGGCTTTGGCGTCGCGAGCTTCGATGGCCCCGCCGACGTATACATATTGAATAGCTGCACTGTCACTCATATTGCCGACCGGAAATCACGCCAGTTGGTGCGCCAGGCGCGACGGAATAATCCAGAAGCGGTGGTGGTGCTGGCAGGCTGCTACGCCGAGGTCGATGGCGACCGCATCGCATCCACCATCGGCGCTAACCTTGTGGTGGGCAACTCGCAAAAAAGCGAGGTCGTGGCTCTTGTCGAGGCGCAATTGGGGCGGCACGCGGCGACTGCGGGCGAGCCGCTCGCCATCCCGAGCCGACCCGCAGACCTAACGGCGAGAACGCGGGCAATGGTCAAGGTGCAGGATGGCTGCAACAATTTCTGCTCCTACTGCATCGTTCCCCACGCCAGAGGCAGAGAGAGGAGCGTCCCACCGGACGATGTGCTAGCGGAGGTGAGGAGCCGCGTGCGGTCTGGTTACAAGGAAGTCGTCTTGACGGGCGTGCACGCCGGCGCGTACGGCAAGGGAGAGCCCGGCGGGCCTACCCTAGCGACCCTCGTGCGGCGGATACTCGAGGAAACGGCTGTTCTGAGGCTCAGGCTCTCCTCGATCGAACCCTGGGATGTCGACCGCGAGCTGCTGGCCCTTCTCGGTCCTTCAGGAGAAGGACGCTTCTGCCGCCATCTGCACCTGCCATTGCAAAGCGGCAGCGATGGCGTTCTCCGGCGGATGAGGAGAAGATACACGACTCGCCAGTTTGCGGTCCTGGTCGACCGGGTGCGATCGATCGACCCCGACGTCGCCATCACCACCGACGTCATCGCCGGCTTCCCCGGCGAGACCGATGCCGAGTTCGCCGAGGGCCTCCGTTTTTGCCGGGAAATGGGGTTCGCCCGAACTCACGTTTTCCGCTACTCGCCCCGCAAGGGCACTAGCGCCGCCACCCTGGCCGAGCAGGTGGGCGAGCGACGCAAACGGGAGCGGAGCGAGGAGATAGCTGCCGTTGGCCAGGCGAGCGCCAAGCAGTTTCGCCGGCGGTTCATCGGCCAGCGGCTGGTAGTTCTCTGGGAGCATGCCGGGCGACTTGCCGGACAACCGGTCCAAGTCTGGACCGGCCTAACGGACAACTACCTACGGGTCGACACCGCCTGCGAGGAAGATCTGGGAAACCGGCTTCTCCCGGCCCACATTGTGGAGGAGCGGAGCGACAGTCTATGGTCCGGCTTTCCGTCGTAACTCGTAACGGAGCGCTAGGTAGCTATGCAATTCTGGCTGGAAGCTCATTGCTGGCGCCCGAAGGCTGACGGCTGAAAGCTGAACGCTAACGCCAAGGAGGAAGATCATGAACCTGTTCAATCGAATTGCCGTGGTCATCGTGATTCTGGTGGGCATCTTGGCGTCGATTGTTCTCATCATCGCCTCGATTACTCCCGAAGATGCGCTCGCCAGCCTGGAGGACCTGGTCAAGGTGCTGGAAGAGAACATCTCGCTGGGGTCCCAGATCCTCGTAGCCGTCGCCGCCGCCCTCGTCGCCATTGCCGGCTTCCTGCTTCTCCTTCTCGAAGTCGTACCGCGTTCGGCCAAAGGCGTGCGGTTGACCGGTGTGACGGGCGCCTCGGCCCAACTCACCGTCGATGCCATTGTCAATCGTATTCGCTATGAGGTCGAGTCGGTGCCCGGAGTGCAGCAGGTCAGACCCACCGTGGCTCCCAAAGGCCAGGAGGTCGACGTCGTGCTCGAGCTG
Organism: Chloroflexota bacterium; assembly: GCA_016190625.1. Classification (GTDB taxonomy): domain Bacteria; phylum Chloroflexota; class Dehalococcoidia; order JACPQF01; family JACPQF01; genus JACPQF01. Next base: position 2,032 of record JACPQF010000067.1, read on the forward strand.
TTCACGGACATCACCGTCGACGTCGCCAGCAAGACCGAGGATGTGTCCCGGATCGTGCGCGATACGGTGGAGAACAAGCTCGGGGTCAAGACGCACAATCTCAAGGTCTATGTGCGGCAAGGTGTCAACGCAAAGGCGGACAAGGGGCAGTCGTCCAGCGAATCACCAGCGAAGTCGGAGGCCGGACCAATAGAGCCCAAGTAGGCGGTTGTCTAGCGAAAAGTTTTCCAAGGCAAACCCGACATGGAAAATGACGAACTGAAGGCCCACGTCGAAAGCCTACTGTTTGTGGCCGACGGGCCGGTCGACGTAGCTCGCTTGGAGAGAACGTTGGCGGCGAACCGGAGGGCGATCGAGACAGCGCTGGCGTCCCTGGCAAAGGACAGCCACAACCGGGGAGTGAGGTTGCAGCGGAAGGGCGACGCCGTTCAATTGGTGACGGCTCCCAAGTCCGCTCCCTACGTGGAGAGGTTTCTGGGCATCGAGCAAAGCGGAAGGCTATCGACCGCCGCTCTGGAAACGTTGGCCGCCGTAGCCTATCTCCAGCCAGTGACGCGGGCCAAGATCGAGGCGATCCGCGGCGTGAATTCGGACCGTGCCCTCGCCACCCTCCAGAGCCGGTGCCTGGTCGAAGAGGTGGGTCGCATGGAGACCGTGGGGCATCCCGCCCAGTTTGGCACCACCTTTGGGTTCCTCCAACACTTCGGCTTTACTAGCCTCGACGAGCTGCCGCCACTGGAAGGCAACGCTTCTACCCTGCTGTCAGCGCTTACGGCGACGGCGCCGGGAGCAAGCTCGGATAGCGGCGGAACGGACGGAGACGGATCGTGATCGATCTGACTGGCAGGAAGGCCTTGGTGACAGGCGCCGGCCGGGGAATCGGCAGGGCCATCGCCGTCGCCCTGGCCAGAGCGGGCGCCGACGTTGCGGTAAACGACATCAGGGAGGACCTGGCGGTCAGCACCGCCGCCGTGGTAACTGCCGTTGGCCGTGCCTCGATCGCCTGTGCGGCGGACGTTTCCCGTTTGACTCAGGTGGAAGCGATGTTCGACCTGGTAAAGCAGCGGTGGGACAGGCTGGACATCATGGTGAACAACGCCGGCGTCAACACCAAATCGAGCCTTCTCACGTTGAGTGAGAAGGACTGGGATTACGTTCTCGGGGTGAACCTCAAAGGCGTCTTTTTCTGCACCCAGGCCGCTGCCAAGATAATGGTAGAGCAGCGCTACGGCAGGATCATCAGCGTCGCCTCGGTGTCGGCCAAGAGCCACCTGCCGATGGCCGCCCACTATTGCGCCTCCAAGGCGGGAATCGTCGGCTTCAACCGGGAGGCGGCCCGGGAGTTGGGCGCCTATGGCATAACCGTGAACGCCGTGTGTCCCGGCCTCACCGAAACCGAGCTTTCCCAGGAGGTGCGGGCGGACCCGGAGTTCATGCTCCGGCGGCTGGGCGAGACCCCGCTGGGGCGCATCGCCAAGCCGGAGGACATCGCCGGACTGGCCGTCTTCCTCGCCTCCGACGCCGCCTCCCACATCACCGGCCAGGCCTTCAACGTCGACGGTGGCGCCGTCATGTATTGATTATTCTGGCTTCATGGGGTGCTATCTGAAGGATTGGATCACTAGACCGACTCGGTTTCCAACCGAGTCGGTCTCGCATGTTTGCGTCCGGTTGTTCAGTAGGTCCAACTCACATATAATTGGCGAGAAAGCGCACAGGCCAAAGGACTTTCCCTCCTCAGCCTGTCTGGGGCCTCGTTCGCCTCCACTTCAAGAACAGCCATGTTTCCAACAGCAGATCCGCCTCGTCATGATGTTGCCCTACGTCCTGCATGATTTGTCAAAGCCGCGAATCCCTGACGACCACCAAGCTGTCATGTACTTCCAGAAAATAATCAAGGGTCTTGTCTAGCGCTCTTGCTGTGGAAATCAGAGTGTCAAGACTTACCGATCTAGCGCCCCTCTCGTACAGGGACACCGCGTCTTGAGTCGTGCCGATGCGGTTGGCCAAACCGTCTTGGCTTAGCCCCGCCTCCTGCCTGGCGAGATATATTCGCTGACCAAGCTTCCTGTCGAACTCCCTCGTCTGCTGCCTCTGCCGTTGCTCTTAGCGAGTATCGCAGAAAGATGCTAGTCAACCGTCGGCGAAGTATGCTATATTGTGCCAGCAGATGATTTTGCCTCACCTCAATGGTGAAGAGGCTATTGCCCTCCATCGCTTAGCGCCCTCACCCTGTCCCTCTCCTGCTGCGGCGAGAGAGGGGACTGGGCGAGGCCGCAGCAATCGAAGCTGTTACTTCGCTGACCCGTATTGAGGTAAGGGTGAAGGTTCCTCAGAGTTTCGTGGGTGGCGCCGGCTAAGAAAGTCACTTACGGGGCTCGTCGCAGAATAACGTGCCAGGCAAAGACGGATTCCTGGCGCCAGCGGCTGGGTCAACCGCCGAAATTGCGACAGTCACTTGTGGACGGTCCCTTAGTGGTGCATCCGGTAAATCCGTGGTACTAACAGAAACCGTGGTCATGGGCGGCTCCCGAGCCGCCCCTACATGTTTGGCTTCGTTGACCCATATGTAGGGGCGTCCTTCCGCTGAAGGACGCCCTGAGCGGGATGGATCTTGCAACTAACTTATCGGATGCACCACTTAGCTGTTGGGGGAACTGTGTGGCCGACTGCGCTAGTTTCTTCATCGGGGACACCGTCTTAATCTCATTCCTCTTGGAGGGAAAGACCGATGGTATTAAGCGATAGAAGCATCAAAGAGGCGATCGAGGCTCGCCGGATAATTATCGAGCCGTTCGATCGTACCTGCATCCAGCCAGCCAGCGTGGACCTCCATCTCGATAACAAGTTTCTGGTCTTCCGCAACTCCCGCCGTGCCTACATCGACGTGCGCAAGAACATGGAGGACCTGATGGACCTGGTGGAGATCGACGACGACAGGCCCTTTATTCTCCATCCCGGCGAGTTCGTCCTGGGCAGCACGCTGGAGCGGATCACTCTGCCCGACGACCTTGTCGCCCGCCTCGAGGGAAAGAGCTCCCTCGGCCGCATTGGCCTCCTGATCCACTCCACCGCCGGCTACGTGGACCCCGGCTGGCGTGGCAATCTCACCCTCGAGCTGAGCAACGTGGCCAACCTCCCGATTACCCTCTATAGAGGAATGAAGATCGGCCAGATCTCGTTCATCAAGATGACCACTCCCGTGGATAACCCCTATGGCTCAGGCAAGATCGGCAGCCGGTACCAGGGCCAGACGCTGCCCACCGCCAGCCGGATTCATGAGGACTTTGAGACCTAAGGCACGGGATGTGCGGCCTCTGCTGCAATACCAATGCAGGAGGGGAGGCAATGACTGGAAATAGGAAGACGAGGAGCCGGGAACGCACCGTGCTGATCCCGTCCGGGGGCGTGACGCTAGAAGGTGTTCTGAGCTTGCCTGAGGGAGCGAAGGGGATCGTCATCTTCGCCCACGGCGCCGGAAGCAGCCGGTTCAGCCCCCGAAACCAATTCGTGGCGGAGTATTTTCGAGAAGGTGGTCTGGCCACGCTACTATTCGATCTCCTAACGGAAGACGAGGCGGCGGACCGCCGGCTGGTATTCGATATCGAGCTGTTAGCCGAGCGGCTTCGGGATGCGACCGAATGGGTGAAGAAGCAGCCAGACACCGGGCGTCTTCCCCTTGGCTACTTTGGCGCCTCCACCGGCGCGGCGGCGGCCCTTCTCGCGGCGGCGCAGGAGGGAGAGGCGATCCGGGCCGTGGTCTCCCGCGGCGGCAGGCCAGACCTGGCCGCCGAAAACCTACCGGTGGTTACAGCGCCAACCCTACTGATCGTCGGCGGCTACGACTTCCCGGTTATCCCCTTGAATGAAGATGCCTACGGCCTGCTGGCCGGCCCGAAGGAGCTCAAGATAATCCCCAGGGCGACCCATCTTTTCGAGGAACCGGGAGCGCTGGAAGAAGTAGCCAGTCTGGCCAGGGTATGGTTCGAGCGGTACTTGCCGCTGGCCATGAGGAGGGCGGCGTAGCGGTCCTAACTCGGCTCTTTCCTGCCCAGCGCGATCATGTCGATCGCTTTGCCGGTCCGGTTTCTCCGCGTCTCCCGCTTCTTGGCCTCTTCAATCCACTCGCTCCCCGCCCGACCCACAACTTTAGGACGAAGTGGGTGGCCAGTTGGGACCTAATTGCTAGGTCCAAATGGCTATTGACACTGGAATAGGCCAGCGATACGCTAGCCGGGCTACAACGCTAATTCATGCGGCTATTGGCGTGAAGCAGCGCTCCTGGAGGCGAACGCTTCAGTATCGAATTGATGAGAGGGGCAGGCGGATGAAGAAAAAGAGAATACTGGTTGCTTTGGTTCTATCGGCAGCAATGGTCCTGATGGCGGGGCAGGCCCTGGCTGCCCTCCCGACCACCGGCACGATCTTTACCACTGACGCTGGCTGCACTGGCGTCGACCTAAACATCTACGGCGCCAAATCCGACGTGTATCTAAACGGGGGACCAGACCGCCCGGGCACCGCCGGTATGGCCGATGGCTGGTATTATATCAGGGTGACCACGCCGGCGGGAGATGTGCTCGGCGGGCAGGCTGCCACAGCCACTGGGGGACAGGCTCAGGTGGTGGCGGGCAAGTTCGTCGGCTGCTACCAGCTCACCGATATCCTCTACACGGCCTCCAGCGGCTTCACGGTCAAGGGATACGACGATAGCTGGAACGGCGAGTACAAGGCCTGGGCCAGCCAGGATCCCCTTTTCTCCAACAATCAGAGCAAGACAGACAACTTCCGCGTCAAGCCTAGCGTTGCTCTGCCGCCTACGGCCGAGCTCAAAGTTAAGGCCTTCTACGATGCCAATGCCAACGGCATCGACGACGACGGGCAAGCGCTTGCTGGCTGGAAGGTGAATGTCCACGACGGCATAGACTGGGACCGCTACGTGCCGGCCGACATGATTCTCACCCCGGACGACTACACGGTCGCCGGGTACAAGCCAATCGAGACCAATTGGGTGGCCACCACGCCGTCGACCACCGTGCTCACGCTGGACGCTGGCGATGTGAAGACCGTGACTATCGGGGAGACCTGCCTCGGAGCCGGCGGAGGCAGAACTCTCGGCTTCTGGTCGAACAAGAACGGGCAAGCGGCCATGCAAACCCTGGCGCCCTACGGCTTCCTGACCGGTCTCAACCTCCGCGATGCTCGCGGCAACAGCTTCGACCCGGCCGGCTACAGCCAGTTCCGGACTTGGCTCCTCAACGCTACCGCCACCAATATGCCATACATGCTCTCGGCGCAGTTGGCGGCTATGGAACTGAACGTGAAGGCCGGGTTCGTCCGCGTCAGCGCCTTGGTCCATGCTCCCGCCCTGTTGTCGTCGCCGCCGGTCGCCGGCTTGAACAGCCTCGGGTTCATCAGCGTCGATAACCTGATGGCTGCTGCCAACGCCGAGCTCGGCGTGCACGGCACAGCGTTCAGTGGCGACGGCTGGCGAGCGTATCAGGAGGCTCTGAAAAGTGCCCTCGACTCGGCCAACAACAACCTGAACTTCGTCCAACCGACCGCCTGCGCTCTGACCTTCGGCGGCTAACCGCTACTTAACAAGCAGGCCCTTCTGGCGCCATTCGGCCAGTTGGGCCTGCTCCCGCGCTCGCACTTGGGCCGCTTTCTCGTACACCTCATCAACGGCCTGAGGCGGTATGATGATGGCACCGTTGATGTCGGCCTGCACGATGTCGCCGGGCCGGACCGTCATGCCGTCGATCACGACCGGGCTATTCACGTCCAGCCAGCGCAGCCGGCCGTGCATGGGTGAGAGGCCCGCACCCCAGCAGGCCAATCCGGTCTCGCGCACCCCGTCGATGTCGCGGATGCTGCCATTGGAGAGGAATCCGACCGCCCCGGCGATGGCCATGCGAGTGGCCATCATGTCGCCGATGGTTACCGTGTAACGAGGGCGAGGTCCGACCGATTCCATGATGGCGAACACCGGTATCGGCTCGCCACCGCAGGCTTGGGCCGCCTCTCTTATGATGCGTAGCCATTCCGGGAACAGGCTAGCGGGATTATCGGAGCCGGCGGTGGTCGTATCGAGGCGAGCAGTCACCGCGATGCCGATCCGCGGTCCCAGCTCCGGCATGAGGCAGCGCACATCGGGGCCGGTGTAGCCGACGCAGGGGTCCTGAATCCTGAGCAGCTCGAGGCCGTTGGCCACGGTAGGAGTGTCGAATTCGAGAAGCCTCTGCAGGTTTTGAGCGTTCATTCTCCATCCTCCCTTTCGGCTTACATGGCTTACAGATTAACACTCGCAAACTTCAGCCATCAAGCTGACGGCTGAAGGCTCAGTGCTGATAGCTGTTCAAAGCTTGTCGCTGCAGATGGCGAGGGTCAGGGCCAAGCTGGCATCCATCTCAGGCCAGAATCGCTCCTCTTTCCAGGGGTCTCCCCGCATGTGGAAGCCCCGCTTTTCCCAAAAACCCGGAGAATCCTCGGCGGCCAGCTCCAGTCCGCAGACCCACTTGGCGTTTTTCCAGCCATAGCGGCTGGGGACCACCAGTCGCAGCGGCCAGCCGTGGTCGGGGGTGAGTTCCTCTGCGTTGTGGGCGCGAGCGAGGATCACGTCTTCCTCCATCAAAGTCGCCAAGTCGAGGTTGGTGGAGTAACCGCCGTAGCTGTGCACCATCACGAAGCGGGCGTCTTCCCGAGGGCGGGCCAGCCCCACCACGTCCCGGAACAGGACCCCGACCCAATGATTGTCCAGCCGGCTCCAAAGTGTACCACAGTGGAAGTCGGCGACCACTCGCGTTTGGGGCAGGGCGAGGAAGGCCTCCCAGGTTAGCTCGACATCCGCTTCCACCAAGCCGAAAACGCCGAGCCGCCATTCGGCTAGATCGATCGCAGGTGTTCTCCCGTAGGTGAGGAGGGGAAACTTGTCCGTGGCCGTTTGGCCGGGCGGTATGCGAGGCTGTCGCGGTTTTCTGGCGATGACTCGCCTTGGCGCCTTAGTTGTAGCGGTCATTTTCTTCATCTAGCCTTAATGTCTCCTCATTTCAGGGTAGCGAGTGCCGCGCGATCGGGTTGCCCTAACCGCGCCGGGGCACCTAGCCCTCTGGCTGGGTCAGCACCCGCTGCGGAAGGACGGGCGAGGGAATCTTCCCCTCACGACAAGTGCTTGCCAAAGAAGTCGAATATGCGCTGCCAGGCGTCGACGGCGGACTCCTGCCGGTAGCTGGGGCGATACTCGGCGAAGAAGCCATGCCCGGTGTCGGCAGGATACGTTTTGAACTCGTATGTCTTGTTGTGCTTCCTAAGCTCGCGTTCGAGCTGAGCCACGTGCTCGGGGGACGGGTTGGTATCCGACGCCCCAAAAAGGCCGAGCAGCGGGCAGCCCAGATTGGCTACCATGTCGACGACTGCCTTCGGCTGAGCACGCGTAAGCTCGTCGGTGACAACCCGCCCCCCATAGCAGTCCACCGCCGCGCTCAGGTTCTGGGTATTGCAGGCGAACAGGAGGGTGTGGCGCCCGCCGGAGCAGTGGCCTATGCAGCCGATCTTGCCGCTGCAGTTGGCGACCGCGCGGAGGGCGACGACGGCCCCCTCGAGATCGGCGACGGCCTGGGCATCGAGAAGGCCCCTCATCTTGTCCATCACGTCGGGCAACCTTGAAGGGTCGGGCGCTGCCCCGCGGGAGAACAGGTCGGGGGCAATAGTGACATAGCCGCGGGCGGCGAACCTGCGGGCCAGGCTTTTGGTATGATCGAGTAGGCCGAAGGCCTCGTGGATGACGATGACTCCGGGATACGGGCCGGGGCCGAGGGGTCGCGCAAGGTAGCCGTCGACAATGTCTAGGCGTCCGGTGGGCGCCTGGCTGACAAACCTCACCGTCTCGGCCAGCATCGCCTCGTACTTCCGTTTTGTCTGGGTAGTCATGAACACCTCCTTACCACTACAAGCAACGCCAGTAAATGCGTCTAGGTCCCCACGATATGCCGACAGGTGAAGGTTAGCACAAGCCCGACCGGCTGTCAAGCACATTGAGAGGCACATTGAGAGGCCGACTGGCGTTCTGGCCGCAAATGCTTGGAGAAAGAGGCTGATTCGAGGCGAAATCATCCGAAAAGCACAGCATCTTCACAACTCCTTCATGCTCGCGGATTACTCTATACTCGGTAACAAAGCCGAAGAAGGCATGGCGTTAGGTTCAAGAAAGGGGAGGAAAATTGTCAAATAGCACGACGAAGCGTTGCAGATACTGTGGCGGTACCCTTTGGCTGGATGATGGTGACCTCAAGTGCTTCTCCTGCAGCCGGCCGGCGCACGAGCATCATGCGGGCGATGTAGCAATTGCTCGCCCAAGACTGCCCAAGCTTCACAGCGATTCCGAGAGGATCATGCAGAGACGGGCAAAATAGGAAATGTAAAAAAAGATCTAAAGAAAAGACAAAAAAGCCCTTGCACCCTCAGGGAATTTGTGCTATATTATACCCAGAACGCATTCTCATAAACCTCCTTTGGCCCCTTGGACCTAGCCAACCCCAAGGGGCCTACTCTTTCCTCCGAAGCTGCACGGCTACCTTCTCCTTCTCGACCACGCCAGCCAAGCGGGCGATGGCGCGAGCTGCCTCGAGGGCCGCCTCCGGCTTCCGCACCAGGGCCGTGTTGGTGGCGAACTGGTGGCGAAGGCAGGCATCACTGGAAAGACGCCAGAGTACTTCGGCCACTCGGTCGGGCCCATTGGCCACGAAGCCGACTTCATTCAGGCGAACAAAGTCGACGTTTCCTTGCTCCTGCCCGGGCAGCGCTTTGAAAATCACTACAGGGCGTCTTGCCGCCATCGCTTCCGCCAGGCTCAACGACCCTGCCTTGGTAACCACTACATCCGCGGCGTGCATCATCTCCGGCATGTTCTCGACATAGCCGAAGACGCCGCCGCTGGCCGGTTGCCAGCCGCTCTCCAGCCGGCGGCGGAGCTTCTCGTTCTTGCCGCAAACCACCAGCAACTGAACGTCGAGACCGGACCGCCGGATGCCGTCTACCACCCTGAGGATTCCTCCTGCTCCCTCGCTGCCACCCACCACCAAGGCGGTGAACCTATCGGGTGAAAGGCCCAAAGAGGTCCTGATCTCCGAAACCTCCTCCTCCACCACGCCGAAGCGGGGACCGATGGGTAGCCCCAGTGAAAGGATCCTATCGGGGCGAACGCCGCCGACCTCGAGGGCCCCAGCGGCGGCTGTCGTCGGGGCAATACAAAGGTCGCTGCCTTTGCTCGCCCACCCGGCGTGAACGTCTATCAGGTCGGTCAGCACCGTGACCACTGGCAGGCCGGGCCGGACGCGCCCGACGAGACGAGTCACGATGTGATTGGCCAGCGGATGCACCGAGACGACCACCTGTGGCGAGTGCTCGGCAAGGAGGCGCTCGATTCTCCTGTGGACGAATGGCTCGGCAAGAGCTACAGAGGCATCGAAGCGGCGGCGTCCGTTGGTAGCGTGGTAAATGAGGGCCCACAAGCGGGGACTATGGACGATGATGGGGGAGTAGAGGCCGATGAGGCTGTCGAGGAAGGTGCGGGTGCCGATGGCGAAAAGGTCGACGACGGCCGGTTCTATTTCCCCGCCGCCGATGGACAGGAGGCCCCTCTCGATGGCTCGGGCGACGCTACGATGGCCGCCGCCAGTATGGGACATCAGAATGAGCGCCCTCTTTGGTCGATTGTGGGTCACTGCGGCCCTTCTCTCCTTTGCTGTTTTGCAGAGTCCATTATCGCATAAGGGTCGGGCGAGCACAATATCGAATGAGCTACCCCAAACCAGCGACCACGATCCGCTGTGTGCCCGACTGATCGCTTGTTTGAAGGGGCCACAGTGTTGACTCTCAGGAGACCTTATGGTATTCTGATGGCGCTCACATACCGGGGCGGTCGAAGGCGACTGCGTGACGCGCCGGGGTCAAAGGCGACCCCAGTAGATTCCTCTACGGTGGACACAGAGGTCCTTTCTTCCGTTCTGCGGGAAATCCGTGGCTTCGTAGGATGGTCATCAAGGACAGGGAGGAAACAGGGCAGGGGAGTTATTGGGGGATGGACCTGCGCGTTGAAGTTGCCAAAACGAGCCGAACGCTTCGGAGGTTTGTGGACGCCAGAGCAGTCCTTCCATTAGAAGGACTCTTCGTCGACCGTGTCGACGGGCTGCGGCGTCTGAGTGAGGCGTTAGACCTTGCCGCTGAGGGGCAGGGTAGTGCCATCTTCTTGACGGGACAGCCTGGCATCGGCAAGACCCGTCTGGCTCGCGAAGCTCTGGCTCTGGCAAAGGCACGTGGCTTCACGGCTCTCGAAGGAAGGGCCTATCCCTTGGAGGCGGGATTGGCCTATGCTCCACTCCTCGCCGCCTTCACTCCTCTGCTGCGCAGTCTCCGCCCGTGCAGTTTGAAGACTCTGGTGAGCGGCCTGCCCGACCTCGGACGCCTGTTCGTCGGCCTTCGACTCCCCGCTCCATCCTTCCAGGAAGGGCTAGGGGACCCTGCCCTCGAGAAAACTCGCCTGTTCGAGGGGGTGTCTCGCCTCATCGAACGCCTGTCTCTGAAGGCGCCTCTTGCCCTGTTTATAGATGACCTGCATTCTGCCGATCCGGCCTCGCTCGAACTGCTGCATTATCTCGCACGCAGCCTGCCAGATCGCCGAGTGCTCCTCCTTGCGACCTGCAACGATGAGGCGTGGGACAGTTGTCCGGCCTTGCGCAGCCTGGTCGAATCGCTGGAACGTGAGGGGCTTTCGGAGGAGATAGTGGTGACCCCCCTTGAGCCGGAGGCCATAGAGGAGATGGCGAGAGGCATTCTCGGCGGCGCAGTGGCCACAGACCTGGCCTCCCTCCTGAACGCTCGCGCTGGGGGGACGC